>JAKSVI010000026.1 GCA_024408095.1 Bacilli bacterium | reverse complement strand
CAAAGGTGAATAGAAATGATACAATGACACCTTTTGCTTTCCGTGACACTTTTTTTGATTAAGTGACACCTGCCCCATTTCAAGGCTCTTTTATTATATAACAGTGCAAATTTCCTTAGTTTAAAAACTACTGAATATCTGCAAAAAACCTTAACAATAAAAAACAGCGCTGATTTATTGTATCAATGCTGTTATTTCCTTATGGGAATTTTTTATTCTTTATTTATTTCATTAAGTTTATTGTTCATTTTCTTTACTGTTTTCTTAGAAACAAGATAGATAATTATCCAAATAATGATAAACGATACAACAAATGTTAAAGAATAAATGAGAATCACAATTGGTTTAAGCGGAATCCAATTGTTAATCAAATATCCAGCTGTATATACAGTATAAAGTGATATACCTTGAAAAAACGCAGACTTAAATGGTGACCATTTTTCAATTTGAGGGAATATACTACTACCACCATGAACAAACGCAATCACGTATGTTGTAATAATCGCAGAACAAATCTGATACACAGATAATTCCACTTTTACTCCTGACCACTCTAGAATTAAATAAATAATTGCAAGAATAATTGGACCAAAGCCCGCAAAGATTAATCCGCGGAGCAAATAACTTTTTACATATTTGTTCATGTTATAAGCCAATCCTTTCTTTCACGTGTTTTAATTCTCTACGAGAAATATAATCTTTGTATCCATTTTTGAAAATAACCAAAGTGGCGCCGCCAATAGAGGTTTTGAATTCTTTCATTTGTTTAATGTTTGCTAAACAAGATTGATTTAGCTTAACGAAATATTCATTAAAAGGCATATCCTCAAGTTGATATAGTCTTTCTTTAAGTTGATATTTCTTTTCACCGATTAAAGCGAAGATTTTTCCGCCTTCCACAATGAAACAAGCAACTTCAATTGGATCAATCAAGATAGTAGTATCTTCATAGGTGCCAGTTAAAGAAACACCTGTTGAAGAAACTAGCTTTTCAATCTCTTCCACTAAAGAAGTTTTTTCCTTCGCGTAGATGACTACTTTTTCTTCTTGTTTATCGTCGATAAATGTGTAACATTTCATGTTTTAATTATATATTAGCTGATATCTTTTTTCATTTTATTTGTAAAAGCAAACAAAGACAAACTAACAAGCACTACCATATAGCCAAGCATTAAGACTAAATATAAGGTTCCACGATCACTAAAATTATAAATAATAGGTTTAAGTGTGGTTACTTCATCAATTGGAGTGTGAGTTGCTCCTGTAATGCATCTACCCAAATAAGTAGATTCATAGAAAGGCAAGAAACCACAAGCCTTTTCAAAATTTCCCATTGTGTCTAATGGCATCCATGCACCACCCAAGATGCCAGATGCAGAAATGAATACTGATGACACTGCAGGTGAGCTTTTATCATTCAGAATTGTTCCAAATATCATACCTAACGAGATGCAAATAACCATCATTGGAAGCATCTCAACAAACAACAAGCATGCATTACCAAAATCAACAAAACCTCTGCCACTTATTAATCCGGATATACACCCAGAAACAATACAAATAACGGTTTGACATAATCCAACAATAATAAAAGGAATTAAATATCCCAATATAAATTGATATGCTTTAAGAGGCGAAGAAAATAGTCTCTTCAAGAAAGCGCTCTGTCTATCTTTTGATATGAGCAAAGAAGACATCAACATTAATAAGGAATAACTAAACATAACAATCCCTGGAATTAAGCTCTTTTCATAGAAGATAGGGCTTTGTCCATCAGGTATATAATGCAAAATAACATTAAACATCAAAATCATAAAGATAGGAAACCCAACACAAAAGATATATAAAAGAGGATCTCTAATCATTTCAGTTAGGTTTCTTTTTGCAAACAATATTACCTTTTTCATTATTTGATATCTCCTCCTACAATCTTCACAAACGCTTCTTCAAATGAGTTTTCTTTTGTGTGTTCTTTTATTTCCTCTACAGTGCCTATATCTAATAGATGACCACTACTTAAAATCGCTACTCTATCGCATAAAGCTTCAATTTCTTCTAAATAGTGAGAAGTTAATACAATAGTCGTCTTTCCTTTCAAGGATTTAATTATTTTCCATAATTCTCTTCTGACGAGAACATCAAGTCCTAAAGTAGGCTCATCAAGGAAAAGAATCTTTGGTTTAGAAATAAGCGCTACTGCGATTGACAATCTTCTTTGCCAACCGCCTGATAAAGTCTTTGCTCTTTTGTTCAGAATTTCTTTTAAATAAAAAGAATCCACTATCTTATTAAAATATTCTTCATCGTGACTCCCATATAGGCTCTCAAAGAAGAACAAGTTCTCTTTCACAGTTAAATTCATTGCCACAGATGTTTCTTGCGGAGAAATGTCTATAATCTTTTTTATTTCATCTATTTCGCTTAATGGATGACCATCAACCACTGCATCTCCACCACTTTTCTTAGCTAATCCAGATAAAATTCTAATCAATGTTGTTTTTCCGGCACCATTAACGCCTAGTAATCCAAACAACTCACCTTCTTGTATAGAAAGAGATACTTCATCTAACGCTTTTAATGCTTTATAGTTCTTTGATAATTTTTCAACTCTAATAATTTCCATGCTCTAGCCTCCACGACACGAGCATACAAAAAACAAATTTATTTGTCATAGAAATTAACTAAGTGGTCTTTTTTGCTAACTATTTGGTAGAAAAAAAGGCTGATATTATCGTTTCCGATTTTATCAACCTTATTCTACTTTGATGGCAGGGGTAGTAGGAATCGAACCCACATTGGCGGTTTTGGAGACCGAAGTACTACCTTTGTACGATACCCCTATAAGCACATAAGTGCCTATATACTATAACTCACGAGCTAGTTTATTGACAAGAGACATATCAACTTTACCAGCAAAATTAGTTTTAAAGTGTTTCATCACACTAGGTATTGATTTGTCTTCCAACTTAGCAATTTCATCTCTTATTTCTTGTTCACTTAGTTGTTTTGGAAGATATGCATTAAGAACAGATTCTTGTCTCGTTAGATCATTCACCCGCTCAAGATTATTTACTTGTTTATAGCCCTCTTTTTCATCTGATAATTCTTTAAGCGTTTTTTGTATAATAGACAGTAAGTCAGAATCCCCAATTTCTTTGTTTTGAGCTTTTAATTCTACTTCTTGCAGTTTGTATTTAGTCATAACAATAGACAAAACACCTCTTGCGATATTATCGTGGGCTTTCATCGCCTCAACATTAGCCTTTTTAATTTCATCTATAATCATTTAAAATCACCTCTTTAATATTATATATTATTTTTTATTTAGAAAACCAAAAGATTTAAAAAAATAGAACACCCCATGATGATAAACTTCTTTGGTTACAAAATAGCTGATATCCTTCAATTCTTTTTTAGCGTTTCCCATCGCAATTCCATATTTAACCGCTTCAAACATAGCGATATCTTGTAAATCGTCTCCTATAGCCAAAGATTGGTCTTTAGGAATTCCTAAATGATTAAGCATATCGTTAACCGCTTCACCTTTACTGTGACTATGAGTAACAACATCAACGCCATAATCAGAGAATCTAAATAAATGCGTAGTTTTTGGCATTTTATCTTTTAACATTTGGTCATCTTTTTTCTCGGCAAAAAGCAAAACTGATATAACATCTTGGTCGACATATGGTTCGTATTCAGTGTCATTTTCATAAAAACATTCATGATGAAAGTCAACGAGTTTTGTTTTTGGAGTGGCGTAAAAACGATCATCAAAAGTTACAAATTCCACGCATAACCCGTGTTTTTTACACAAATTTGAAATTTTTCTTAATTCATCTTTAGGATAATGATATTGACTAAACCAGTGATCTTTATAAATCCTGATTGCCCCATTACTCGCGATTATTCCATCTGGATTAATATGTTTAAATAAACCAAATTCTCTAATCGAATACATCGGTCTTGCAGTGCAAATTATGATAATATATCCGAGTTTTTGCAGTCTAGTTAATGACCTTATACTTTTTTTATCATATTTGTGCTTTTTCAAATGATCGAATAAAGTATTATCAATATCAACAAAGATTATCTTAATTTCATTAGAAATAGAATTCATGTTATAAAGTATAACCGAAAAATAAATTTTAAACAAAAGAAAATCCCCGATAAAGGGGATCTTCAATTAAGTAAAGCTAACTAACTTACGCTAGTTGAGGACCTTTACCAGTAAATTGAGAATTGTATAACGCAGCGTAGAAACCATCTTGTTTCATGAGTTCGTCATGATTTCCAGTTTCTATAACATCTCCATCTTTCATAACAATAATTAAATCACTGTTCTTAATGGTAGATAATCTGTGGGCAATAACAAAGCTTGTTCTGCCTTCCATCAATTTGTCCATAGCATCTTGAATCTGGAGTTCGGTTCTTGTATCAACACTACTAGTTGCCTCATCAAGAATGAGCATTGGTGCGTTTTGAATCATAGCACGAGCAATTGTTAATAATTGCTTTTGTCCACTTGATAAGCCACAATCTTCGTTCAAGATATGGTCGTAACCACCTGGTTGTTGTCTGATGAATGTGTCACAGTGCGTTGCTTCGCAAGCAGCATAAACTTCTTCATCAGTTGCATCTGGCCTTGAATATTTAAGGTTTTCCATAATGGTTCCTTCAAATAACCAAGTATCTTGTAAGACCATTCCGAATAAACTTCTAACATAGCTACGATTAAGAGTCTTGGTGTCAATACCTTCAATGGTAATTTTTCCACTATTGACTTCATAGAATCTCATCAATAAGTTAACCATTGTGGTTTTACCAGCACCAGTTGGTCCAACAATAGCAATTTTTTGACCAGATGTACCTTTTTCGGAGAAATCATGAACAATAACACGATCTTTTGTATAACCGAATTTAACATGTTCAAATTGAATGTTGCCTTCAATTTTAGGGATAACTTCAGTTTTATAGGATTCGTCTGGTTCATTTTGTTCTTCTAAGAAATTGAAAACACGTGTTGCGGAAGCAACAGTTTGTTGCATTGTACCAAAGACGGTAGCGAGGTTAGTAATAGGTTGAATTAAGTGGTCAGCAAATGTAACCGCAGTAACAACCATAACAACTTTGTCTGTGTAACCTGGATCGCCGAGATAACGGCAAGCAATTAAACCACCAAATAAAGCAACGATTGAGAAGAAAACGTTTCCTAAGAAAACCATTAATGGAGTAGCTAAACCAGCATAGTAGTCACCTTTATCCATGGCTTTTTCAAGATTGGCGTTGATTTCACCAAATCTATCACAGAAATCTTCGCTAGCATTGAATGTTCTAATAATGTTAAAGCCTGTAAAGCTTTCTTCAGCATAGCTGCTTACTGAACCTGTAAGATTTTGCCTTACCAAGAAGTGTTTTTGAGATACACCACCAACTTTTACTAAAGCGAGTAAAATAACAGGAATAATTAATAATGAAATAATACCAATAATCCAAGAATCACTACTTAAAGTAAACATAATGATAATAACTCCCACCAAAGTAACAGCAGAAGATATCGCAGTGGATAAAGTTTGGTTAAGGGTTGAACCAATAATATCAACGTCGTTAGCGACATAGCTTAAAACATCGCCGATATTACGAGTATCGAAATAATTTAATGGTAAACGATTGATTTTAACAACCATATCGTTACGGAGTCTTTCATTGTTACGAGCACAAACAGCCGCAACAATAAATGAGGTGATGCCTTGTCCGATGAAAGCTAATAAAGATAAACTACCACCTAAACAAGCCCATAAGACAATTCCTTGCTTATCGACATCTGTAAATGCACGATTCGCAGAAGATGCTCCTAAAATGATTTTGTTCATTTCTTGAAGCATGAGTGGGGCAGCTAACATGGCTAAAGCGCCAATGATAGAGAAAATAATAGCGATAATGATTTTGCCTTTTTCAACAGAGAAATAAGACATCAATTTTTGAATCGCAGATTTTTCGCCTTTTTTGCGTTTTCTATACTTATTTTGCGCCATTTTTAAGTTCCTCCTCACTTAATTGAGATAATGCAATCTCTTTATAAACAGAACATGATTGGAGCAATTCTTTATGAGTTCCAATACCAGCGATTTTGCCTTCATCAAGGACAACAATCTGATCAGCATCCATAATTGTTCCAACACGTTGAGCAACAATAACGTTGGTAGTACCAACACATTGCTTTTTGATTTCGCCTCTTAAAACACGATCGGTACGATAGTCAAGAGCAGAGAATGAATCGTCGAAAATAAAGATTTCAGGCTCCATAATAATTGCACGAGCAATACAAAGTCTTTGTCTTTGTCCACCAGAAACATTTTTTCCACCTTGGCTGATTTCATAATCGAGTCCACCGGGAAGCTTTTCAACAAATTCAGAAGCTTGAGCAATGTTTAATGCTCTTTCAATATTTGAAGCGCTTGCATCTGGTTTTCCAACAGTAATATTTTTAACTAAAGAAGCGTGGAAAAGATAACCTTTTTGAGGAACGTATCCAAATTTTTTATTTAATTGTTCAAGAGGATATTCTTTAACATTTACACCATCGACAAGAACTTCACCAGACGTGCAGTCAAAGAATCTTGGTAATAAATTAATTAAAGTTGTCTTACCAGAACCTGTGGCACCAATAAAGGCAATTGTTTCACCTTTTTTAACCTTGAATGAAATGTGTTCAAGTACAGGTTTTTCAGCACCAGGATAAGCGAAGGAAACATCTTTGAATTCAATTGTGCCTTCTTCTGAACTTTCAACACTTGTTTCTGCTCCTTTGATAGAAGGTTCTGTATCAATAACTTCGTTAACTCTTTTTGCGCAAACAATACAACGTGGGAGCTGGATAATAACATAAGTTAATAAAACGAATCCAACAAGAATTAATGCGGCGTATTGAATAACGACTGATAAATCTTGGTACGCCATATTTTTAGTATCAACAATGAGTGTTGAAGAAATTAAATAGATTCCAACGTTAAGTAAACCAACGACAAGTTGAATTCCAGGCATTAATAAGCCTAACGACTTGTTAGAGAATTTTTCTGTTTTCATTAAAACATTATTAACTCCACGGAATTTATTTTCTTGATATTCTTCAGCGTTGTAAGCTCTAACAACACGTAAGCCTTCTAAGTTTTCTCTTGTAACAAGATTAACTTTATCAAGTCTAGCTTGAATAGCTTGATATTTTGGAATTGTGACCTTAATAAGAATAATCATAAAGATCATCATTATAACTAAGGCAACAGCAATGGCTAAAGTTAATTGCCAAACGTTAATTGCGGTTAGTGCCACCATTGCCAAAACAGCAATTAATGGTCCGTACAAAATGAAACGGAAAAATAAGTTGAATGTGTTTTCAACAAATGTTAAATCATTTGTGCTTCTTGTAACCAAGGAAGAGACTGAAAACCTATTCATTTCTTCAAGAGAGAATGACTGAACTTTTGTATAAAATTCATATCTCACTTGTGAAATAATGTGAGCGGTTAATTTACTTGCAATACGGCAAGTTAAAATATTTGAAGCACCAGACAATAAAGCGATTAAAATCATTTTCAATGCATCAAACAAAATCGTTGTCATAAGCATTGAAGAGGTAATTCCTTCAGGAGGAATTGTTGGATCAATCGTTCCTGGATTGCTCAAATGCTTAATAACTTCACCAAGTTCAATAGGCAACAAACAGTCCATCATAACGTTAATAACAATTGCCAAAAGCAAAAGTACAACTAACCACCATTTGTTACCAATTCGTTTAAAAAATTTAAACATGCGATTTCCTTTCCGACAAAATAGTCTTTAATATTATTAAATACTTTATCACAGTTAAGCAAAAATACAATTAAATTTTTAGTTGTTTACTTGTGTATAATCTCTCAATTTGAATAAGAAAAAGGCTGTCTAATAATTTGACAGCTCCTTTTTATTTTTTATCATGACGAGCCCACGATTTCTTTGTTGTATAGAGATTTAGATAAGGGTTCATGTACAAATGCGATTGGTGAACCGAGCGATGTGAGTCACGCACACCAATTAACTTAATATATTATTTATTACTTTTATAATTGAATCTATCTCTTCTGGTTTTGATTCAGCAGTTAACAATGTAATAGCAACTAGAGCGTCGTTTGATACTGTTAATTTACCGTTTTTAACTAACATATGATTTTTATTTAAGAATTCTAGAAATAATGTTGCCGCAATTCTTTTACATCCATCGACAAAAGGATGATCTTTAACCAAAAAGTACAATAAATGCGATGCCTTTTCTTGATTTGTTTTATAAACTTTTTCGCCAAAACATTCTTGATATACCGCTTCAATAATTCCATTTAATTTTCCTTCTTCTTTTTCAACTCCAAAAATATCTGAATTATTACCAAATTTCATAGAATTAATTATTTTTCTACATTCCTCGTAAGTTAAAACATACGAATCTTGTTCACCTTTAACTTCTTTTATACATTGATGGTCATAATCATCTAGCAAATCTAAAGCTTTTGTATATTCACTAATGACATTGGTTAATTCTTCGTTATCAATACGAAGTGTTGAAGAAAGCATTTTATTTTGTATTTCGATAGTTTTGTTTAATGAAAGCAGACGTTTTTCATTTACACTATAGCCCTTAACCAAATATTCTTTTAAAACTTTATTTGCCCATTTTCTAAATATTATTCCGCGTTTTGATTTAACTCTATAACCAACAGAAATAATCATATCTAAATTATAGATTTTTATTTGTCTTTTTACTTCTCTAGTTCCTTCTTTTTGAACTACCGAGGATTCCTCGACAGTTGATAAATCTAACTCTTGTTCTTTAAAGATATTTTTAATATGCAAAGAAATATCATCTGAGGTGACATTAAATAAAGAGGCCATTTCATTTTGACTCAACCAAACTGTTTCATTTTCCTTATCAGTGCGAACATTAAGTTCGAAATCATTATCTGTAAATTTAATCAAATCATATTGTTTTTGCATACATTATCTCCTTTGATAATTTTATAGCACTATGTGCTATAATATACAACATATATAATAAAAAAATAGAACATTGGTTCTATCTTTTATTCATGCGATCTAATTTCTCTGTTTGCAAGCGTCTTTCTCTTGCTTTTTTAAGATAAGGATTTAGATCTTCATAGATACCGTACACCCACTTGTCAATGTAAATGCAGGTGTGCGTCTGGTGTTTTGAATGGTGA
>JAKSVI010000025.1 GCA_024408095.1 Bacilli bacterium | reverse complement strand
TACCCGCGACTAGACGGAAAGACCCCATGGAGCTTTACTATAACTTAATATTGAGTAATCGAGATTTATGCACAGGATAGGTAGGACGCTTTGAGACAGTGGCTTTGGCTATTGTGGAGCGGTCGTTGGGATACTACTCTTAGATTTTGATTATTCTAACTTCCCCCTTACCGGCGGGAAGGACAGTGTTAGGCAGGTAGTTTGACTGGGGCGGTCGCCTCCCAAAAAGTAACGGAGGCGCCCCAAGGTACCCTCAGCATGGTTGGAAATCATGCATCGAGTGCAAAGGCATAAGGGTGCTTGACTGCGAGACAAACAAGTCGAGCAGGGACGAAAGTCGGGCTTAGTGATCCGGCGATTCCGAGTGGAAGGGTCGTCGCTCAACGGATAAAAGCTACCCTGGGGATAACAGGCTGATCTGATCCAAGAGTTCACATCGACGATCAGGTTTGGCACCTCGATGTCGGCTCATCACATCCTGGAGGGGAAGTACCTTCCAAGGGTTTGGCTGTTCGCCAATTAAAGTGGTACGCGAGCTGGGTTCAAAACGTCGTGAGACAGTTTGGTCCCTATCTGTCGTGGGCGCAGGAAGTTTGAATGGATTTGTCCTTAGTACGAGAGGACCAGGATGAACGTGGCAATGGTATATCGGTTGTTTCGCCAGAAGCATGGCCGGGTAGCTACCCACGGAACGGATAAACGCTGAAAGCATCTAAGCGTGAAGCCAACCATAAGATGAGACTTCCCATTCGCAAGAAGTAAGACCCCTTCAAAGTTAGAAGGTTGATAGGATAGAAGTGTAAGTGCTGTGAGGCATTAAGCTGACTATTACTAATAGGTCGAGGACTTAATTTCTAAGATTTTATAAGTCAAAAAAGTAAAATTTATGTTTCCCCTTTAACAAAAGAAAGTCATGTGATAATATCTAGTTTTGAGAGAACAATCTCTCTAAAGTCTGGTGACGATAGCGCAGTGGACACACCTGTTCCCATCCCGAACACAGAAGTTAAGCACTGTTGCGGCGAAGATATCTGCTTTGCAGACAAAATAGCAAGTCGCTGGGCTTTTTTATTTTATATATTTTTTTAAATAACTATGCAAATTCGCCATATTTTTTACGAATTTTAAATTGTCTCAAGTCTCAATCAACAAAATAAGTGATATTAAGATGCTAAATAAAATAAAATATTTTATAATCTAAATATGAACATAAATTTATATAAGCTTTCAAACGTCTTATCCTCTAAAAAAGAAAAAAATAACCAAGATTCCTCATTTATTGACGAAATAAACAACAATTTATTTGAAGAAGATCTTTTACTCGTTGAAAACGCTAAAGAGGCTCTAATGGACGTTGTTTTTATAGAAACAGGCGGAACTGAGACAAAGTTCCTTAAACTTTTTCCAAAATTAACTCCTCCTATTATTTTATTATCGAATAGTAAGAACAATTCTTTAGCTGCGTGTTTTGAAATAAAAACATTTTTAAATCAGCGTAATATTAATTCAATTTTAGTGGTTGGAGATGAGAAAACTGACGCTGAATTAATAACCCAAATCGCGAAAGTAATTGCCGTTTATAAAGTGATGAATTCTTCAAATTTAGGAGTAATTGGTAAACCATCAGATTGGTTAATTGCTTCTAACGTGGATTATGGGAAAGTAAAAGAAAGATTTGGTATTAATCTTGTCGATATTGGGATTAATGAGTTAAAAAATGAAATAAATAAGAAAAAGTATGGGAAAGTACCACATTTAAAGCAACTACAAGAAAAAGTTAAGGATGTCGACCGACTGAATAATGCTTTATATATTTATGGAGCCTTAAAAAGACTGATAACAAAATATAATTTAAGTGGTTTAACAATTCGTTGCTTCGATTTGCTTAATAGTCACAAATCAACTGCGTGCTTGGCTTTAGCCTTATTAAATGAAGAAGGCATTACCGCAACATGTGAAGGTGATATTCCAAGCTTATTAACGATGTACATCACTTATTTAATTAGTGGAAGAAATCCATTTCAAGCAAATCCAAGCTCGATAGACATTGATAATTGCACGCTTTTATTAGCTCATTGCACCTTACCATTAAATATGACTAAGTCTTATTCATTGCCTACACATTTTGAAAGTGATTTAGGAATTGGAATTAAAGGTGAATTAATTCCACAAGATGTGGATATATTAAAATTAAATCCGGATCTTGTAAACTTAACGGCTTTTCCTGCCAGAATAAAAGAAAATCTTTCATTACCTGGATATTGTCGTACTCAAATACTATTAAGTGCAGAACGAGAAGCCCTATATTATTTAATTAGAGAACCATTTGGAAATCATCTAGTTGTCTCATACGATCGAGTAATTGATGTATTTATATCATTATTATCTGTATGTGATACATTAACTAAAAAGAATTAGTTTCTTTTTGTCGTCGCTTAAAAACTTGACATATATATAATATATATGTAAAATAACCACGCTTGTTAAATAAGCAAAACTTGAACTTTATTTCTTCGAAAAGAGGATTAAATATATGAAAAAAATTAACGGCCAATTATTAAAGAGGATGTTTATATCTGGTGCTAATAATTTATTCAATCATTATCCTGAGATTGATGCTTTAAACGTATTTCCAGTTCCTGATGGCGATACTGGAATGAATATGAATTTAACTCTTGCTAGCGGTTGCAAAGAAATCTCTTCTTTAGCAGATAAAGATGTTTGGGCAATTGGTAAAGTATTTTCACGCGGTTTACTTATGGGTGCTCGTGGAAATTCTGGTGTTATTACTAGTCAGATTTTTAGAGGGTTTTCTCAAGCTTTAGAAAATAAAAAAGACATTAATGCGGTCGAATTATCTGAAGCTTTTGAAAAAGGTGTTGAAGTCGCTTACCAAGCAGTTATTAAACCTGTCGAAGGCACAATTCTTACAGTTATAAGAGAATCATCAGGCGTTTTACATAAAGAAGTTGATGAATCCACATCCATCGAAAAAGCAATGGAAATCATCACAAGAGAAGCAAAAAACTCTTTGGCTCATACCCCTGAGTTACTACCAATATTAAAAGAAGTTGGCGTCATTGACTCTGGTGGTGCTGGTTTAGTAAAAATCTTAGAAGGTATGGCTTTAGCCCTCGAAAATAAAGATGTTATTAGAAATGAATCATTAAATTCTGAAGGACAAAGTCCTATTTCCGCCGCTGGTGCGCAGATGGAAGATGAAGAATTTGGATATTGCACTGAGTTTATTATGTCCTTAGGTCCTGATTCTGTTAAAAAGCCTTTCAATCAACCTAAATTTACTGAAACATTAGCAAATAAAGGAACCTCTTTAGTGGTCGTTAGAGATGAAGATATTGTTAAAGTTCACGTTCATACATTAACTCCAGGAAACATATTAAATTACGCTCAACAATTTGGAGAATTTTTAAAACTAAAGATTGAGAATATGACTGAACAACACCATGCTCTAGAAACAGGGGCAACTGTTGAACAACATGTTGATTTAGTTCCTGAACCAAATCAACCTAAACAGCCATTCGCATTAATTGCTGTTTCTTCAGGCGATGGAATTGACGAATTCTTTAATGAAGTAGGAATTTCTACAATAGTTAAAGGTGGACAAACAATGAATCCTTCAAGTGAGGATTTTGTTGAAGCAATTAAAAAAGCCAATGCTGAAACAGTTTATTTATTTCCAAATAACTCAAACATTTTAATGGCAGCTAATCAAGCATGCGACATGATTGAAGATAAAGAAGTCAATGCTTTCGTTATTCCAAGCAAAACCATTTTACAAGGTATTAGCGCAGCAATAAATTTCAATCCAGAAGCCACTCCCGAAGAAAACTTTAAAGTTATGAAAAAGGCTTTAAAGAACGTTAAATCAGGTGAAGTTACATTTGCTATCAGAGATAGTGAAATTGGTGGTGTCAAAGTCAAAAAAGATGACTTTATTGGTATATTCGATAAAGACATTGTTGTCGATGATAAAAGCAAAAAAGTCGTCCTTTTATCATTATTAGACAAAATGGTAGATGACATGAGTTCAATCATTACACTTATTTATGGTGCTGATGTTGAAGTTGAACTCGTAAGTGAGATAAGACAAATATTAGAAGAAAAATATCCTGATGTTGATTTAGATATTCGTAATGGTCAACAACCAGTTTATTCATTTCTTGTTGGTGTTGAATAAGATATTATCAATTAATATTCTTTCATGAATAATAAAAACTATATTTTTAGTCAAAAAGACACATATGATGGAAGTTATATATGTTCTTTTGGGTGCATGTGCTCATGTGCAAATTATTTGAAAAAGAAAGGTTTTAGATTCTTCTCATCTATCTTTGATTGGTGCGACTCAACATTAGAAGGAAATATCAGATTAGTTAAAAATAATTTTTCTGATTTGTTAAATAAACAATACTTAGAGCAAAATTACCCAGATTATAAACATATTGTGACAAATAAACTATATAATTTATCTTTTGTTCATTTATTTGATAAATATTCTACATATGATCGACAAATTCAAAAAGTTAAAGACAAAGCCCAACATTTAATTAATAATTTTCTATTTGCGTTAAATTCTAAAAGATGCATTTTAGTTTATTACATCAGAAAAAAATCAGAAGTTGAGTGGGTTAAAAATAACATTGATATTGTAGAAAGTTTTTGCAAAGATTATTCCACTAAATTTATTTTTGTTTCAAATTATGATTTTACACTAATTAATTTTCCAGTATTTTACATAGCTCAAAATAACATTCATCAACCCTTTGGTGGTGATGTTTCCTTTCCATTCGAAGATACAGAAAATTTAGATAAATATCTTGAAAATTATATGCAAAAATCCTATATTCAGACAAATTTAAAATTTATTAATAAAAAGCATCCTATTATAAAAATTATCTCAAGTATCAAATTTAAATTAAAAAATAAAACAGAAAAATTAATTTTAAATTAGTTTGTTATTTTCATTAAATTCAACATAAAAATTTAATATAAATATGTAATTATCACGGTCATAAGTATTATGACTTTTTTGTAAATCAATAAACAAAATGAAGGTTATAAGTTTTTCATATATATTTAATAAATAATGGCCACCTCATTTATAATGAGATAAGTTATATTGTTAATAGATATTTACTTTGGTAAAATAAATTTGAGGAATTTAACTATGTTAAAATTTGCTGTAGATTGTTCAGGCGCCGATAAAGGTTCTGCCGTTGTTGTAAATGCGATTAAATCTTTTTTAATTCAAAACAAGGATGTTGAAATTTTTGCATTTGGAAAAGCCGAAGAATTATCTGAACTGAATGGTGTTTGTCATATAATAGATGCAAAAGATGTTGTTCCTATGGAAGCCGGAGCTTTAGAAGTCATGAGGATGAAAAATTCATCTATGATGATGGCTATTGATTATATGAAAAATCAGGGACTGGATGGAGTTATTTCGGCTGGATCGACTGGAGGATTCTTAAGTGCATCAACTTTGATATTGAAAACCATTCCAGGTGTTAAAAGAGCGGCATTGGTTGCACCTTTTCCAACTGCTATCAAAGGTAAAAAAACTGTTATTTTAGATATTGGTGCAAGCAATGAGAACTCACCAGAAGAATTAGTTCAATTTGCCTTAATGGGTTCTTTATATGCTAAATATGTTTATGGTTTAGCAAATCCAAATGTTTATTTATTGAGTAATGGAACTGAAGAAGGAAAAGGAAGCCCAACATCTAAAGTTGCTTTTAAATTATTAAAAGAAAATAATTTTCCTGGATTTAAAGGAAATGTTGAAGCAAGATATGCCTTAAGCGGAGATGCAGATGTCGTTGTTTGTGATGGTTTTTCAGGTAATGTGTTTTTGAAAAGCAGTGAAGGCATCGCAAAAATGATGTCTAATATGATGAAAAAGGTGTTTAAGAAAAATTTGTGGACAATGTTAGGCTATCTACATGTTAAAAAAGGTATTAAAGAAATGACCGAAACAATGGATTACAAATCTACTGGTGGAGCTATGCTTTTAGGCGTCAACGGAGTTGTTGTAAAGGCACATGGATCATCTGATGCATACGCCTTCAAATGCGCTTTAGATGTCGCCAAAAAATTAGCTGAAAATAATCTTGCTGAGAAAATTAAAAAAGGATTAGAAAATGAATAGCATTTTTGAATTATCCCGCAAATTAGGCATAAAAATTTCAAATATCTCACTTTTTGAGTTAGCTTTAACGCACCCATCATATAACGCTGACGCGAATACAAAGCACAGAGATTATGAACGTTTAGAATTTATGGGAGATGCTGTTTTAGGCTTCGTTTCTGCTGATGTTATTTATAAGCTTCATCCAGATATGAATGAAGGCAATATGACTAAGCTAAGAAGTATCTTAGTTAAGAGTGATACATTAGCTGATTTTGCAAGAGAAATTGATCTACCAAAATATATAAAAGTTGGACATTCAATTAATCCTGATAAAGTAGCCTCTTCTAATAAAATTTTAGAAGACATTTTCGAAGCTTTGGTTGGAGCCCTTTATCTTGATCAAGGAATAATTGCTGCCGCCAATTTTGTTAGAACATTTATTTTTGCGAAAGCAAAGAGTTTAAGCTTAGATGATTTAACTGATGCCAAAACTAAATTACAAGAATATGTTCAAAGCGAGACACGCGAACCAGTTAAATATGTATTAGTAGAAGAAATGGGCCCGGCTCATGACCGAACTTTTAAGATGAATGTTGTTTTTAATGGTATTGTGTTAGGGACCGGAATTGGAAAATCAAAAAAGATTGCTGAAGAAGCTGCGGCCCAAGACGCTCTTAGTAAAAGGTGTTTCTAATGGGATTAATTTCGTTTTTAAAAAGCAAATTTAAAAATAAGGATAAAAGTGTTGAGGAATATTCCCAAGGAATGGAAAAGTCTCGCGCTAATTTTTCTAATAGATTAGAAACATTATCGAAAAAATATAGAAAAGTTAACGAAGAATACTTTGATGAATTAGAAGAAATTTTAATTGAAAGTGATATCGGTGTTTCTTTAGCTGTTAAAACTATAGAAAGATTACTAGATGAATCAAAAAAGAAGAAAATAAGCGATGCCGATCAAATTAACGAACTTTTAGTTGACATTCTGTTTGAAGATTATATGTCGAAAGGCAATGATTTTCATGAAATCAGATTCAATGAAAATGGACCAACAGTGTTGTTGGTTGTTGGTGTAAATGGTGTTGGAAAGACAACCACAATTGCAAAGTTGGCTAAAAGATATAAAGATATGAATAAAAAAGTATTATTGGTTGCCGCCGATACTTTTAGAGCTGGAGCCATTGAACAATTGCAGACATGGGCGAACAGATTGAATATTGATATTGTTACTGGGTCACAAAACGGAGATCCTGCTTCTGTAGCTTTTGATGGAATGCGGAGAGCTAAACAAACTAATGCAGACTTAGTGATAGTTGATACTGCAGGGAGATTGCAGACAAAACAAGGATTAATGGATGAACTAGGAAAAATAAATAGGGTTATTTCTAAAGAAATAGCTGATGCCCCACACGAAACGTTCTTAATTATTGATGCAACTACTGGACAAAATGGCGTTTCTCAGGCAAAGGCATTTAGTGAAGTAACTAAAATTACTGGTGTTGTAATTACAAAGATGGATGGAACATCAAAAGGCGGAATTATATTGGCAATTAGAGATGAACTCTCTATACCTGTTAGATTTATTGGATTAGGGGAAGGATTGGATCATTTGAAAGAATTTGATTTGCACAAATATCTTTATGGTCTTTGCGTTAAATAATCTTTATGAATGCATTAGAAAAAAAGATCTATTACACAATGCTATTATCCATCTATAAAGAACTGCTTTCTCCTAGTCAGAAAGAGATTCTTACAGATTATTTTGAATATGATTTATCTATCTCTGAAATTGCCCAAAATCGAAACATTTCGCGTGCTGCTGTTGATGATGCAATTCAAAAAGGTTTATCCAAACTTGTTGACTTGGAAGAGAAATTACAAACACTTCAAAAAAATGAGAAAATTTGTGAAAAGCTTGCAAAACTTAAACAAAAATCCTTAAATTGTGGACAAATTAATGAAATAGAGGATATCGAAAGGAGTATAAAAAATGGCATTTGAATCGTTAACTGATAAACTTTCAGGTATCTTTAAAAAGTTAAAAGGGCAAGCCCGTCTTACAGAAAGCAACATGGACGAGATGCTTAAAGAAATTCGTGTCGCTCTACTTGAGGCCGATGTTAATTTTAAAGTTGTTAAAGAATTTATAAATAATGTTAAAGAAAAAGCTATTGGTCAAGATGTATTAAAACAATTAAACCCAAGCCAAATGATTGTAAAAATTGTTCATGATGAATTAGAGCAATTACTTGGTAGCGGTGAAAACGAAATCAATTATCAAAAGAATCGTCCAACCGTCATTATGTTAGTTGGTTTACAAGGTAGTGGTAAAACTACAACAGCAGGGAAACTTGCTTATTTAATGAAAAATAAACTAAACAAAAAAGTTCTTCTTGCTGCATGCGATGTTTATCGTCCTGCAGCTATTGATCAGTTAGAACAAATAGCTAATGATATAAACGTTCCAGTTGTTAACATGGGAACAAATGTATCTCCAGTTGAAATATCAAAAGCAGCGTATAAAAAAGCATTTGATGACCACTTCGATGTTTTAATTATCGATACTGCTGGCCGTTTGCAAATCGATGAACAGTTGATGGACGAGCTTAATCATATTAAACTATCAATAAATCCTGATGAGGTTTTACTTTTAGTTGACGCCATGTCTGGTCAAGATGCTGTAAATGTTGCCTCTGCATTTAATGAGAAAATTTCACTTACTGGTGTAGTAATGTCAAAACTTGATGGTGATGCGCGTGGTGGTGCTGCTTTATCGGTAAAGCATATTACAAATGTTCCTATAAAATTTAGCGGTATTGGTGAAAAAATTGTTGATTTAGATATTTTCCATGCCGACAGAATGGCCGATAGAATTCTTGGCATGGGTGATGTAATGACTTTGGTCGAAAAAGCTCAAGAAGAAATCGATGAAAAAGATGCCAAAAAAACTGTTAATAAAATGATGAGTGGCAAATTTGATTTAGATGATATGCTTGAACAGATGAAAAAGGTACAAAAAATGGGTTCTTTAGGTGGCCTCTTAAAACTTGTTCCAGGTATGCCAAAAGTATCTCCTGAGCAATTGGCTCACTCAGAAAAAGAAATGAAAAATTTTGAAATTATTATTAACTCAATGACAAAAGAAGAACGCAAAAACCCTGCAATTTTCAAATATTCTCGTAAAATTCGTGTTGCAAACGGAAGTGGAAAAACTGTTGCTGATGTTAATCGTGTTTTAAAAAAATTTGAGCAAACAAAAGAAATGATGAAGCAGATGGAATCCTATAAAAAAAGTGGTAGAATGCCACCTGGTTTTAATGGTAAATTCCCCGGTATGTTTTAATGGCCTTGTGCCATTATTTTATAAATTTTTTACCTTTTTCAAGAGCTTGTAAAAGCCATTTTGGATTATCTTCATTATTGTCTATTTCATCCAATAGCTTTTTATCCTGCTTTGTCAAAGTGTACTTACTAAATAAATCTGGTCGATATTGCCTTGTTAATCTTAAAGATTCTTTTTTTCGCCATTTTTCTATAGCTTGATGATTTCCTGAATATAAAATGTCTGGAATCTTATCGCCATTATATTCTGTTGGTTCAGTGAATTGAGGATATTCCAAAAGTTGATCTTCAAAAGACTCCTCTTTTACGGATTCTGATGCTATAGCTCCATCGATCAAACGTATTATAGAATCTGATATTGCCATTGAAGCAATTTCTCCTCCAGTGAGAATATAATCACCTATTGAAATTTGTTCATCAATATACTTATTTACACGTTCATCAATGCCTTCATAATGTCCACAAATAAATATTAATTCTTTGTAATTTTTAAGCAATTCGTGTGCTTTTTGCTGGGAATATTGAGTTCCACGAGGAGATAAAAGCACTATATGAGATTCCTTTACTTTATGAGCGTTAAGACAATCAATTATTGGTTGACATTTCATAATCAAACCCGCACCGCCTCCAACTGGAGTAGAGTCTACTCGGCCATATTTATCTTTGGTGTAATCCCTAATATTAATTATTTCTATTTGAACTAAATTTTTTGCAAGAGCACGTTTAATAATAGAATTTGTAAGAAAACCATCAAACATTTCCGGGAATAGTGTTAAAATTTTTATTCTCATAACATACCCTCAAAAACATTAATTAAAATAGTTTTGTTCTCAATATCAACTTCAACAATAAATTCTTTTATAAATGGTACGAAAAAATCGGTTAGATTTTCTCTTTTTACTCTAAGAGTAATTTGAGCAGGAAATTCTTCAACCTCCTTAACAACGCCAAGTATGTTTTTTGTCTTATTATCAACAATTTGGCAACCTCGTAAATCAGAATAAAAATATTCACCTTTTTTAAGAACACTACTGTCTTTAAGTGTTTGTATTTCCATACCCTTTTTTGATAAAGCTTCTTCTTTGGAATTGATTTCTTCAAATTTGACAAAATCAAACATACCATTCGATCTTCTTGATAAAACGTGCAATTTGCATACTATTTCATCATTGTTTACAAGTAAAAGTTCGTTACCTTTTTTATAACGAATTTCACCTTTTGTAGTGGAACTTTTAATTTTTATAGTTCCATCTAAACCAAAAGAATCAACAATAATTCCTACTTGTAAATGTTCTTCCATAAATAAGCCTTATCAAAAAAGTGAGGATTAATCCTCAACTTTTTCTTCATCAAATGATTCAAATCTCAAATGAATTCTTTTGTTTTCACTTTTTCCAGCGACTGAAACCATTTCTCTAAGAGCATTAGCGATAATACCGCGTCTGCCGATTAATCGTGCAGTGTCATTTTTTTCTGCTGCTATTAAGATTAATACATCTTTGGGAGTGGTTCCTTCGTTAATACGAATTAGCACTGAATCTGGTTCTTCAACAATTGGTTCAATAAGAGTGCGAACAATCTTTTCGTAGTCCATCTTATTTTGCCTTCTTTGCTGCAACTGCTTTAGCATTTAAACCCTTACGGTTGAACATAGCTTTAACAGTATCTGATGGTGTAGCACCGGCGGCTAACCACTTGAGGGCTAATTCTTCGTCGATAACAGCGGATTCCAATCCTTTATCTGGATCAAAATAACCAATTTGTTCGATATATCTGCCATCACGGGCATAACGGGAATCAGCGGCAACGATTCTAAAGAATGGATCTTTATGACGTCCGAATCTAGTTAATCTAATTTTAACTGCCATTTTGTTTTCCTCCTAATGTCGTTAGAATATTATAATATTAATGATATAGTGTCAAGCACTTTTACTTTACAGGCAAAAAAATAATTGTTTATATCGTGAATTCTTAAAGTAAATTCCGGTTTCACTCGAAATCGATTTTTTCTTAGAC
>JAKSVI010000024.1 GCA_024408095.1 Bacilli bacterium | reverse complement strand
GGTCTTATAGACCTGACAGAGAAAAACCACGCCTTGAAGACGTGGATTTTTATTTGTTAACATAATAAACTTAAAGAGTGACGTGGTTTTTTATTCAAATAAATTAACAAAAATCAAAATTGTGAGAATTTCATTTTTTTCCTATAATAGAAATGTAAGGCAAACATAATGGATTCTAAACAATTTAAAAAACTTTTTTTAATAAAAACAAATAATGATAAAACTTTATTTAACACATGGATTAAATCTTTAGGACTTGATAAATGTCAGGAAATTTACAATAATTATGCTTTGTTAACAGATAAAACATTCAATATTAGAGTTAGAAACATTATTGATTTTACCTTGTATGAATATTCTCTTTCTGAATTGCTTTATTCTATTCTAAGAATACAAGAAGATTGTGTGAAAGCCTTTTTAGCTAATTTAAATTATGGAAAAGTATTAAATATAGAATCAAAACCATCTAATTTTTCAAAAACAAAATACTATTTCTTATTTCCTTACGAAAAAGAATTCCTTAGAATTAGAACTTTCAACTACACTGAAGGACCGGTAAATTATTACGATGCACTTAAAACTTTAGATTTTGGTGATGTAAATTTAATATTTTTCCATCTTTCAAAAGAACAGCAACAAATGTTTTCTAATAACGAAAATATTCTTGATGAACTAGATTACACAAGAAAATTACGCAACTATGTTTATCATCACAACATCTTATTTTCTCTTGGAATAGAACGACTTAAAAAGAGTATAATTTTGTTACTTAAAAATCTTCCGTCTGAAAGACATAAAAAATATTACATTAATCAAATTAATTCCCTCCCATTTGATCCTTCTACTAAAATTAGACTCTTAAATAAAAATCTTGTGATTCATTTGGATGCTAATGATAGAAAAGAAATCAACAGCATTAAGCCAAAATTATTAATTCGTTATTGAGTTACATTTTTTTCCGTTTGTAATTTATTTTGTAAACATATTTTATAGAAGAAATATATAATATTCTTAGAATGCAGGAGTTTTTATGAGCAAAATAAAAATAATTTGTACATCAACATCATGTTTGGAATACGCACCTGAACGATATCAAAAATTAGGCATCGATTTTATTCGTGTTCATGTATTTTTTAACGGAAATGAATATTTAGAAGGGCCAGAGTTAGACCCTGTAAAATTTTATAAGACATTAGAAAACGTTCAAGATGTTAAGTCGAATCTTCCTCACACTGCAATGCCGACTAGAGAAGAAATTTGCGCCTCTTTTGAAAAAGCCTATAAAGAAGGATATGAAGAAGTTATTGTTGTCTCATTATCAAGTTATTTAGGCGGAACCTGGAATTTTATTCGTTTAACAGCAGATGATTATAGGGAAAAATTTAAAACCATTACTGTTGTAGATGCAAAAATTACTTGTTTCCAAGAAGGACTCTTAGCTGTTAAAGCGCAAAACTTAGCAAATCAAGGCAAATCAGTTCCTGAAATATTACAAGAACTTGAATGGATGAAAGCGCATCAAGAATTCTTCGGTGTTGCATCTAGATTGGATTACATGATTTTAAATGGAAGATTAAAAGGTGGAAAAGCGTATCTAGGAAAATTAATGTCAATTTGTCCGGTTGTTCAATTCAACCACGCAGGTGAGCTCGCTCCATTAACTAATGCGATGGGCGTGAATAAAGCAATAATAAAAATGAATGAAATTTTATTAAAAGTCATTGGAAACAGAAATCCTAACGATTATGTTTTATACCGCGCTTTTACTGGAAACACATTAATTCCTCGACAAATGAAATATGAGGAAATGTTTAAAATTCAGCCAAATCATGAAAATGTAATTATGTCTGCAGTGACCGGATGCCACATCGGACCTTGGGTTATTGGTTATGGATATACACCAATTAGAACAAATGATGAAGCACTTGATGATGTCCCTGATTATTATTACGAGCAAAACAAATTAAAAAAATAAAAAATTGCGGCAAACCGCAATTTTTTTTACTGATTTTCTTATTTATTTAAGAATTTTATAATGTCATTAATAACCAATTGTTTATTTGTTTCATTAAGAATTTCGTGTCTCATTTTCTCATAAGAAATTTCTGTTATGTTAGTAAAGCCAATTTTATTTAGCGTTGATAATGTGTCTTTAATTCCTTTTTCTCCTCCAGTAACTGGATCGTCCTTCCCAGACAACATAAGGAATGATAAATCTTTATTAACATTTTTATATGCTTTTATGTTGTGCAATTTGCTAACCATTATAAATAAATCTTTAAATGCTGGGATTGTAAAAGGCTTTCCGCATAAAGGATCATTAAAATAATTTTTAACATTTTCTTCATTGTAACTTAGCCAATCCAAATCTGTTTTGCGATCTTTGACTGCTTTCATATAAGGCCCAATAGCTAAACTGGTTAAAAATTTTGAACGATGCATTTCATTATGGAACAATCTTACTATGTTACATAACTTTGAGCCGATCCCTGCTGCTCCCTGATAATTTGGATACCCACTGAAAACAACCTTCTCATAATTGTTAGAAGTTTCAGTTAAATAAAGTCTTAAAAGTATAGTTCCCATGCTGTGTCCGAATAAATAAACCGGAGCATCTTTGTATGTTTTTTTGATGAAGTCATACATGACATTTTGATCTTCAATTAGTGATTTCCAGCCATCTTTTTTTCCGAAATAACCCTGAATTGCAGCGTTTTTGCCATGCCCACGCAAATCATTTGAGACAACTGCGAAACCATTTTTTTGAAGTTGTTCAAAGAAAGACTCATATCTATCTTGGTATTCTTCCATGCCATGCGCAAACTGAATGACAGCCTTAGGGTTATCAACATCAAATAAATGAATGTTTAATTTGTAGTCATCAAAAGACTTTAGAATTACCTCTTTATACATATGCTTACCTCTTTTATATTTTACCAAATTTTAAAAACTCACGACATAATTAATTAAATAAATATTTATTTATATATTTATTTGATATAATGAAAATAATGAAAAAGAAATTTATTAATTTATTCATATTATTTTTACCTTTTTTATTAATTTCTTGCGGTGGAAGTAATACAACTCCTCAGCCTCCAGTTACACATGAGTTAATAAGCATTAATGTTGAATCTTTACCAAATAAAGTTAAATATTACTTGAACGAAGATTTTACTTCCGATGGTTTAAGAGTTGACGCTAAATATTCTGATAATACATCTGAAAACATCACATCATTATGTGATCTATCTAAACCAGATATGACCACAACTGGTATAAAACCCGTCAATGTCACATATTTAACAAAAATGACATCTTTTAATATTCAAGTTGTCGATAGGCCATATCAATATGAAGGAGATGGCTCAATAAAAAAACCATATACTGTTAAAGATGCCATTGAATTAATTAAAACTTTACCTGATGGGCAATCATCCAACACTTATTATTTCAAAGGAAATGTCAAGAATGTTGTAAAGCAAGGAACTTCAAAAGACCTTCAACTATATATTAAAGATGATTTTGGTAATTCATTATTTATTTATTATTTAAAAAAATATGCTGATACAAGCGACTATAACTGGGAATCAATAAATGATCTTCATGAAAACGATGCCCTTGTTGTGGTTGGAAATGTTAAATTGTTTAATGGAACAAATCAAATAAATTCTGGTGCATATGTTTATACAATTAATGGTGTTCAGCCACAAAAGCCCGTTATTGAAGAACTAAAAATAAAGGATGTAAGAAAAAAATGTCTCAATTTACAGTTACCTGACAGCAATCCTAAAATTGCATTTGATACATTAACAAAAGTTACCGTAAAAGGCCGAGCATTTGATAATCTAGATGCTATTACTACAAAGAGTGGCTATGGCCCACGTGGCAAAACTATGTTGATGGATGAGACTGGTTATATCTATGTTGCAAGCGATTCTACTAACGCCCAAAGTTTTTATTCAAAAGCAAGATTTGGAACATATTATGAAGTGACTGGATATATCTCAAACAACCAAGGAGAAGCTGAAATAATACTGCAAAACTTCAATATTTTATCTGATTTTACTTGTGATTGTGAAAAATATATCAATGAAAACGCAAAAGTTTTTGATGATTTAGAAAGCTATTATTTAGATACATATTCAACTATTTCTTATAACTGCAAGGGTATTGGATTTGGTGGTATAGTCAAAATTAATAATGTGACATCTATTGGAAGAAGTGATAAAGCAAGTACTGGCAAATTTGTATTTGCAGATCAATCATCTCATTGCATAGATGTTTTGTATCAGTCTAATACAAATGCTTTCTCAGACAATACTGTTTATAACCTTGTCGGTATACAGAATATTTATATGTATAATGCCTCTTTACGCGTAATTTCTCATAGTAGAGGAGACCAAACAAAAATATTTGACTATGACAATTTTGTCTCAAGAAACGTAACAATTAAGTCAATTTTTGACAATATTTCATTTAAAGATGACACTTATAATAAAGTTTCTGAGACTTATTTTAAAAATAAAATGGATATTTATAGTGTAAGCGCTTATGTATCTTTTTATAAAGAAGGATCGAAATATTACATAACACTTTGTGATTCAATTATTTCACCATCTTCAAAAAATGATGCGTACAAAAAATACGCTGTCACTATAAATAATGATTCGTGTTGGGATGTTTCTGAATCTCGCATTCAGTATTGTCCACTGTATGACTATATTAATAGCGGAGAGCCAGTTACTTTATATTTTACTTTATGTCAGGAAAACCATATTAATATTGATCCAATAAAAAATAAGGCATGTTGGAAAGTTTATTTATTTGAAGAAATGGTGCCTCTTTTCCCCGAATTTGATGGTTGCAAGGAAGCTTCTATAAATTGTAATAATTCAACTTATAATTCATCCCTATCTCAAGTTGGTGATCACCAATGTTTTCAGAATGGTGATGTCAATATTTTGAACTCAAAAAACGGTTCATCAAAATACACTACAAGAGCGACAAATAATTATGATTTTTTAAGATGTGGTGTTGATACTAAACTTGAAATTAATTTGGTGAACAAATTTGATGTTAAAATCTATGGGGCAATTTTTACATGTAATTCCTATCATTCTATAGATTCGACAGATAAAAATTTTGAAGTGTATTCTGTAGATAACAAAACTGTAACTTTTATTTGTATAAATCCTAGTGATACTTTCCTGTTGAACAAAATTGAAGAATATAACGGCACAACATGTGCTGATATTTTAAGCGTTACTATTTTTTATAAGGAGTCCAGCATATGAGATCGATTAAAGAAATTTATGTTATAGGTAGAGGACCAAGCTCCTCTCATACTATGGGGCCTGTATTCGCGTGCGAATATTTATTAAAAAAGTATCCTAAAGCTCAGCGAATCGATGTTACTTTATGCGGTTCATTAGCGTTAACAGGCAAGGGACACTTAACAGATGTTGCCATCAATGAAACGTTGTGCAACGTTCCTCATAAAATAATATTTGATTATCATAAGAATGTTAAACACCCAAATACAATGCTATTTAGGATAGTAAAAGAAGATAAAAAAATAATAAACGAACGAGTTCTTTCGATAGGTGGAGGAACTATTCTTACTAAAGATAATAAAAATGATAAAGCTAAGGAAATCTATCCACATAAAACCATGAAAGAAATCGTGAGTTATTGTCAACAAAATAACTTAACTCTATTAAACTACATTCATAAATTTGAATCTGATGATATTGATGCTTATATTAAATCTGTTTATGACACAATGGAGAACGCTGTAGAGCGTGGTAAAAACACACCTGGATTTTTGCCAGGCAAACTTCATCTATCAAGGAAAGCTCCACAAATGATGAAAGCACAATATCCTAATAATTTTGATGCTTGTGCGATTCCTGTTTTTATTGCCAGTTTTGCTGTTGCTGAAGAGAATGCTTGCGGCGGTAAAATTGTCACCGCTCCAACATGTGGATCAGCTGGTGTAATTCCTGGAGTTATCGAATTTCTAAAAATTGAAGGTTATAAAGAAAAAGACATATTAAATGGTTTGCTCATCGGTGGATTGATTGGCCAGGTTATCAAAACAAATGCTTCTGTAAGTGGTGCAGAGTGTGGTTGTCAGGCTGAAATTGGAGCCGCCTGTTCAATGGCCGCTGCAATGACTGCTTGTTGCTATGGAGATAAGACTGAAGATATTATTCAAGCTGCAGAAATTGGATTAGAACATTCATTAGGCTTGACTTGCGATCCAGTCGATGGCTATGTTCAAATCCCGTGTATTGAAAGATGTGCAATGTTTGCAATGAAAGCCATTAACGCTGCAAAAATTGGAGAAATTATACCTGCATCTGAGGTTAGAGTTAATTTTGATAATGTCGTGAAAACAATGCTCCAAACTGGGCATGATTTATGCTCAAAATATAAAGAAACCAGCAAAGGCGGGCTCGCAAAAATAATTAAATGATTGTTGTTTAATAAATTTTATATTTATAATTAATAAGAAAGGCTAGGAAAAAGGGTTTATTATGTATCGTAAAAATGCTTGGAAAGATTATAGTGCAAGTGATGTCAAAAAAGTTATGGCATTTGCTAAAGATTATGAAGTCTTTCTATCTGCTAGCAAAACTGAAAGATTGGCAGTAAAAGAATCAATCAAACTTTTAGAAAAAGCTGGTTTTAAATGCGCTTGCAAAGCTAGTAGCGCTAAACCAGGAGACAAAATTTATTTTTTAAATAAAAATAAAAATATTTGTGCTTTTGTAATTGGCAAAAGACCAATTACTGATGGCTTAAGAATTTTAGGTGCGCATATTGATTCTCCTAGACTCGATTTAAAAGAGCATCCTCTTTACGAAAGAAACGAAATTGCATTAGCTGACACTCACTACTACGGTGGTATTAAAAAGTATCAATGGGTAACCATTCCACTTGCTCTCCATGGTGTTGTTTGTAAAAAAGATGGTTCAGTCATCGATGTAAATATCGGAGAAGATGAATCAGACCCAGTCGTTGGAATATCTGATTTATTAATTCATTTATCCGCCGATCAATTAACGAAACCAGCTGCCAAAGTTATCGAAGGAGAAAATCTCGACGTGACTTTAGGCAATATGCCGCTTAAAGGTGAGGATAAACAACCTGTAAAAGCGAATGTTTTAAAAATATTAAAAGACAAGTACAACATTGATGAAGAAGATTTACTTTCTGCAGAGATTGAAGTGGTACCTGCTGGTAAAGCACGTGACTATGGCTTGGATAGAAGCATGATTATGGGATATGGCCATGATGACAGATGCTGTGCTTATTCATCATTAAGAGCTATTTTAGAAATGTCAGATTGTGAATATACATCATGCTGTATTTTAGTAGATAAAGAGGAGATTGGCAGCGTTGGTGCTACCGGCGCTCACAGCTTATTTTTTGAGAACGTAATTGCTAGATTATTATCTCTTCAAAATGATAAAAATCCATTATTTAATGCGAGATTTGCTATGGAAAACAGCAAAATGTTGTCGAGTGATGTCTCTGCTGCATTCGACCCGCTTTACGCTTCTGTAAGTGATCCAAATAACAGTGCCTACTTCGCTAATGGACTTGTGTTTAATAAATACACTGGCGCTCGCGGAAAAAGTGGAAGTAACGATGCAAATCCTGAATATTATGCATTCATCAGAAAAACAATGGATGATGCAAAAGTTCATTGGCAAAATGCAGAACTTGGTAAAGTTGATCAAGGTGGTGGCGGAACTATCGCCTACATACTTGGTAATTACAATATGAATGTTATCGATGCTGGTATAGCAGTTCATAACATGCACGCACCTATGGAAGTGATTTCCAAGGCTGATTTATTTGAAGCTTACAAAGGCTATTTAGCCTTTTTGAAAGCATAAACTAGGGAGGTATGAACAAATGAATGCAAAATTTAATTCATTAAACAAGATTTTACGTATTGTATTACTTGTAATCCCATTCTGTAACTGGATTGTTGAATTAGTTTTAAGATGGTCATTGTATTTGGAAAGCAAAAAATCTAACGATATGATCATGGCCATCTTATCAATTTTCTTCGGCGCCATTATCGGATGGGTTGATGTTGTGTTCTTAATCATTAACAACGAAACGTTCACTCTTAAAGATTAACAAAAATAAGAAGTTAAAAAGTAACAGGCAAGTCCCGTTACTTTTTATTTTTTTGCTTTACAAAAACAGATATATATTTTAATATAAACAAGCAACTTGGCGAATGTGGTGAAGTGGTTAACACACCTGGCTGTGAACCAGGCATCCGTGGGTTCGATTCCCATCATTCGCCCCATCGAATGAAAAACAGCATTTTGTACCCCAAAATGCTTTTTTTATGAAAAAAATGGCACTTTTTATAAAAAAAGACCAATTTTAATACAAAAAGCAGACTCGGAAATTAATTTTTCCCATATTATTAAACAAGTTTTTATTACGAAAAAAGCTTACAAAATTAGCAAAATAAGCGAAAAATGACATTTTTTGTGATACGAGTTGATACAAGTTGAAACGCGAATAAAAATATTGCTTATAAAAATGGTTCATGACGGTGGATGTATGGCAATGACTGATTTCTTTGATGCACATGGAATCAAATATGAAAGTAATTTAATTTAGGTTCTGTGAAATTAAATGTGCTCGATATTTTTGCTAAGCACACTTAATTTCACTGAGACCTAATGTAGGAGACCTCTTTTGGGTAATTTATGTCCCTTAATGATAGTAGACATGATTTGTGGTTGTGCTACCAGTACTATCAATTGTGTATTCTGTATAACCGCTTGTGCTTTCATTCCAGTATGCACCATCACCAACTTTGAGAGCATAAGTTAATCTAACGCCTTGGTAAAGTAAGCTGAAGTCATTTGCGTGGTCATGGCCACATATAACATTCTTTGTTAATCCGTGCTCTTTGATTAAATCAAAGAAGCCAAAGTTATTAGCACTGCCACAAACTGGTTCGCCCATTGTGCAGTTGCCGATTGGAGCAAAGCTATTGATTAAAGCTGTATCACTAGCGTTGACTGCTCTCATATATGCTTCATATGCTTTGCAGTATTCTTCGAAGCCTGCGTGAACAAATAATGTTGATTCAACATCTAGTTCATCAACAGTGTCTTCATACCATTCTAATTGTGGGCCACGAACACCATCGTATCCAGAATTGCCTTCGCAATAAGTTTTCTTGTCTCCATATGAACCATAGGCAACACCTGGGACAGGATCAGTAATGTATTCAACTTTATCAGGATCAACAGTTCTCTTGTTTCTAGTATCCATCATGATTAAGCCATGGACCAATTCTCCGGAAGAATTCTTAATCTTAACTATATAGTTACCATAAGATTCTAAGCTTGTAGGACCTAATTCAAAATGTCCATAATCAGAAGCATTAATTGCTTCAGCAAGTTCATATGGAGAATTTGCATCATGATCGTGATTACCCAAGATGAAGAAATAAGGTTTTTCATAGTTATCCATGAAATCGCATAATTTTTCAGCAACAGAAATGCCCCAAGCAAAGTCACCAGTGAATACGCATAAATCTGGATTTGAGTTATTCATAGCGTAATCAATTGTTGCATAAGCAATTGTATTAGGGTTGTTATAGTTATTTCCATCGAGGTGAAGATCAGTGAAGACCGCAACTTTGCAGCTATTTGATGTCATTTGATATTCAAATTGAACAGGTTCTCTTTCTGGTGCTTCAGGAATATTGAGCTTAATATAGCCATCAGCATCTGACCAAGCGCCACGAATATAAAATAAGTTAACGTATTCGTTAGGATTGCCAGTGGTACAGTTAACTGTTGCCAATAAAGAAATATCTAGAGATACTCTATAATATCCATTTTCTAATGAGCTGATTGAAACACCTGGATAGGAATTGCCAAGTGTTCCGTTAGCATAAACTTTGTAATAGCCATAATAATTGCCCCAGCCTTCACCTAAGCAAAAACTAATACTCGTTTCACTTGCAGATTTGAACTTAATGTCAAAAGACATTGATTCAGTTAAAGCGAGCTTTCTTGGTAAATCTACAGTGTAATTATCACCAGCATAAAAAGGTTCTGCGCCTTCGATTGGAAGTTCTGCATCTCCACTTGAAGGTGAATCGTAATCAAAAGCGATAAATCCTGAACCACGATTAGTTTTAGTGTTTGGTTGTCTAATACTAATGTATTCGATATAAGTTGGATTTCCTGTTTTGGAACCTAATTCTGCTAGAACAGCAGTAACTCTCCACCAACCATTTTCTAATAATTCAAAAGAGAGGCCACTATAGCTTTCTTCAAACCATGCGCCATTGTGTTTTGTATCACAGTCAAACCAGAAGATACCATAACGGTTTTCGCTGGATGAAGAAGTTTGGCAATAACTAATACCAAGTTCTTGGTGTTGTCCAATGTTATTGAAGTAAACATCAAAAGAAACAGTAGCGGATAATTCTTTTCTGCCGATATTTACTTTAAGAATTTCGGCTTGACCATCACATGTAGACACTTCGTATGGTAAACCATTTTCGCCAGTTACAGGAATAGTTGGTTCAGCATCAACATAAGCGCTTGATGTGCACCAGATAGAACGAATTGACATCAATGTCACTGTTTCAGGAGCGTTATCTCTATTCCAGTTAAAGTCAGTTCTATTTAGTTCGCCAAAGACGATAATAAATCTAATATAGCCATCAGGCAATTGTCTAACATAGATACCTGTTTGGTTAGTTGTACTGCATAAATCATATTGACCATAATAATGATCCCAAGCGTTATTATAGAAAGCAACGCTTAACTTACCAGTAGAATCATCTAATTTAACATCGATTGCCATACTGTCATTAGCTGTATAGACTTTGTCAAAGGAAACTGTTTTATCAGTGCCAAGAGTAAATCTTTCGCCTCTAACAGGAGCAGGAGTTTCGTCGCACGCATATGTAAACTCCATAAATCTAGTAGCGGTAGCATCAGGATGAGTTAAGTTAATTATTTCATACTTGAAATATCTAATATTTACTCCTCTAGCAGTCAAATCAAAATCAACAGTTACTCCGTCAGGAACAAACTTAGAGATTGTGTAACCATAATCTTGTGTTTCACCGTAATGAATACTAACGGTGTAATCCCAGTTACCAGTTAATGAAATTTTGCTTAAGCCAGACATTGGTGTCTCATTGTATATGTAGCCGCCAGTCTTAACTCTGCACCACTTATTGTTTTCTACAATATCAAAAACGGTACTTGAGCCAGATGTTTTAAAAGTAATTGGATTGCCGCGAGGAGATGATCTGGTAAATTCACCAGCATTAGCTTCGCTAGCTGTTAATACATCAGTTGCCTTTTTACCATCAAGTTTGAGGACTAATGATTCTTTTTCAGCTTTAGTTTTGTGCAAAACAAGCGGATCCGACATAACTGTTAAAACAGCAAAAATACCGCATAACGTTATGCAACCAATTTCTATCATTTTTAAAATCTTGCCTTTCATATATATATCCCTTTCTACCACAAAATACAGAATTATTAAATCCAGTTAAATAATGCCCTTCACCACCATTATATTTATTTTTATATTTAAATGAAAATATTTTTTTAAAACCAGTTTAGTAAAAGCTTATATATCCTTATTTTTTATGCATGTAGGCTTGATATATGGGCAATAGTGAATGTTGATGGTTCCATAGCATTTAAGTTCTATGATGGAAATGAGATAACCATTAAGTGATATGGAAAAAAAGTTCGATTAAATCTAACAAAATTGAGTTGTGTAAGTTTGTGTCAATTTGTAGTATTGTATCAAAATTGGTTCACAAACCCATTTCACTAAAAACTGCATTTTGTGTTACAAAATGTTTTTTTATAAAATGGACTTTTTTTGCCTATTTTTCACTTTATTTTTCATCACATCGTCTCATATTTATAGTCTTTTGAAACGACCGTGAAATTTTTCTGTGATAATTAGCTTGCTATTTAATTTTATTCATTTAATAAATGTTAGCGATAGCTGATTTTGTTACGCCTCTTAAACACATTCTTATTTAGAATGACCGCCAATTTTATAACCTCTAACTTTATATGACTTTTTTGGAAAATAAGAAGCATTGCATTACCCCTCTGTCATATTATTTCAAATAAGTGCAAACTAAATTTGCTGCGAATATTATAAAAATTAGAATATAAAACTCAATACTTTTACTATGTAATATAGATTTGGTTTGGTATTATATTTATATCTCATTAACAATATATGTATCCAAGGGATGCATTATTGATTGACCCCTAGGG
>JAKSVI010000023.1 GCA_024408095.1 Bacilli bacterium | reverse complement strand
TTTGGCACTTAAGGTGCCTTACTCCCCGTAAAACCCCGTTAAAGTTTATGGAGCCCTTAAAGGGCTAATAGGTTTTTTATTTTTCGTAAGCGTTTGGAATGACTTGAACTCTTGCTGTCCAACCATATTCTGGATCTTGGTCGATTGAGAGAACTTTAAGTTCATAATTGAATGTGATTGATTCATCAATTGTGTATGTTTGTTCTTTACCGACTGTTTTCCAACCTGTTGTTGTTTTAGCTTTATTCCAAAGGTTTGTTCTTGAAGGCATGAATGTTTTTGCCCAACCTTTTGTTTCACTTAAAGAGAATGTTTGACCTTGAGTGAATAAAGAAGCATTACTTGCAACGAATGACTTAGAAGTTCTTGAGTTAGTTGTTGGATCAATAACAGATTCAAATAAACTTGTTAAGTTCATGTAGTTTGGTTCTAAGACACCTTTAGAATTATAGAATGGCCAATAGTCACCATCACTGTTAAGACCGCCACGGCCACCGAAAGTATTATCTAATCTATAATCTCTACCAGTATAGACATTATCTTTTAAATAAGAATCGTGTGAAGAACCCCAAACTCTAGCGTCAACGTGAGTAATACGGAGACCTGGTTTAGAGAAACCTGCAACGTTTTGATAACCTGCAGTGTAGTCAGCTTGTGCTAAACCAACAGGAGCCATTAATTCAACCATTACGTATTCATCAAATACTGTATTGTTATATCCAGGAGAAGGAAGAATGAAACAATCACCAGTAGTTGTACCTGGACGGAGAGTGATAATAGCTTCGTCATTAACAACCCATGGAGATGTCCAACCAAGAGACCATTTTGAGAACATACATTGATCGCCTAAGTTGTGATCCATGAAGTCAACACCACCCATTGGAGACCACATATTTTTGTAGTCGTAGAAATCAGGTAAACCATATGTATGGCCTGTTTCGTGGATGAATGTATGTGGGTCATATCCACCTAAACCATTTGACATCCAGTCAATTGATGCCCAACCAATTGTTTTAACATTTGGAGATGATTTATTAGCGCTATTACCTGTATAAGTAACATATGCCCACCAAGGTGTGTTGTTATCAACTGTTTCATGAGAGTAAACTAACCACATTAAATCGATGAAACCATCGTTATCGCTATCCCAATATGATAATGGGTGAGCATCTGCACCTAAAGCACCGTGATTTGTTTTTGCGTATTCAGCAATATACCAGTTTCTTGTATATTCAGCAGCAGTAATACCACCATCACAAGTAGAAGCAGCTCTATTGAATTCTACCCAGCAAGGGAGAATTTCAGCGTTGAAGTTAGAAATACCATAAGAAGATTTCTTATAGAAGCTAGCTAAAGATTCCCAACCACCTACAGCACGAACTTCTTCAGTTGTGCCACAGAATGTTAAATCAATTTTTTCTAACATTTCATTAGTTTGTCTTGCTCTATATTGTTCTTCTTGGAAACCAAATGGAACAATCATAACATGCATTTCTTTTTGTGAATCTAAGTGTGGTGCATTGTTATTTTTATAAAGAGTATTAATTGTTAATGGTTGGTTATTGCCATATGTAGTTGTAGCTTTTGTGTAATTAGCATTTGTTTTATGTTGACCTTCAACTCTGATAGTGATTGTATTTGAATCAATATCATTCATATCTTTGTCATACATTCTTGCTGTGATAGTAGCATCACCTTCACCTTTTGCAGTGACTTGAATACCTTTTCCATCAGCAGTAGTGACAAATGTTAATACTGATTTTGGTTTAACTGACCATTCAATATCTAAATTTTCGTTAGCGTTTGCTGGAGCGTAAGTTGCTGTTAAGTTAGCAGTTTGACCTGGAGCAATAGTTTTGTTAATACCTGTTTGACTTGTTGCGCCTTCTAAACTGATGGATAGGCTTGTTGGATAAACAGGACCTGCTGAACTTGGTGCGCTGCTAGGAGCACTACTAGGAGCGCTACTTGGAGTACTACTGCCTGGTTGACTTGAAACTTCACCTGAACTTGGTGTTGAACTATCACCATTAGATGAAGATGGTGCGACAGATGTTTTTGCACCGCCACAAGCAGTAAGGAGCATACCAACTACCCCGCAAATTGCGAGAACTGAGTAATTTTTCTTCATAATTTTTCTCCTTTATATATACATTACATAGTAGGGAATCATTAAGATCGCACCTGCTATAAATGTTGGTAGTGAACCAACTAGTAAGAAAATATTCGAACTAACTGGCTTACCACTTTTGATTTGTTTGTATTCTGCATAGTTTTTAGGGAGTGCAGTCTCTCTGACACTTCTGTGGAAGGTGTTATACCATACCAACTTGATTGAATAGGAGAAAATGTCAAAAGCTCCTTTGTTAGATAGAATTGAGAATAAATACACAACAATTCCTATAAATCCAGAAATCATTAATGAATCAATAGCGTTTACCCAAATTTCTATCTCTGTATAGTTTGGATTGCCTCTATTTCCAATATGTGTAAATAGAAAGATTAATCCAGCTATTACTATAGTGGTCACTAACGTAACCAAAGAACCAATAATGAATATCTTTTTATTAAATTTTTCCATTATTTAGAATTAATGAGTTTTAAATATCTTTCAGCTTCTTCGTCGTTACATCTAACGAAGTGGCCTGGAACGATTTCTCTCATTGTAGGTTCTTGTTTACTGTAGTCGTGATCTCTACTTGGAATGTAAGTAATTCTTTCTCTGCCTCTTTCTACGTTTGGATCAGGATGTGGAACAGCGGAGAGAAGAGATACTGTGTATGGATGCAGTGGATGAGCGAAGAGTTCTTCACTTGTTGCTACTTCCATGAGTCTGCCATAATACATAACTGCGATTCTATCACAGAAGTATTTAACGACAGATAAGTTATGAGCAACGAATAAGATTGTTAATCCTAAGTTGTTTCTTAAATCATTTAATAAGTTAATAACTTGAGCTTGAATGGAAACGTCAAGAGCACTAACAGGTTCGTCAGCAATGATTAATTCTGGATTCATGATAATTGCACGAGCAATACCAATTCTTTGTCTTTGACCACCAGAGAATTCGTGTGGGTATCTGTTTGCGTGTTCTGGAAGTAAGCCAACGAGTTCAAGAACTCTATTAACTTCATTTTTGATGAAAGCTCTATCTTTAACGCCTTTAATTACTAAACCTTCAGCGATGATGTTTCCAACAGTCATACGAGGGTTTAAAGAAGCGATTGGATCTTGGAAGATCATTTGCATCTTTCTTGTAATTGAAGCGTGTTTAGCTTCGAATAATTCAGCCTTATATTCTTTATATTCTTTTACTAAAGCTTCATTTGCTGGGTTATCTAAGTCATTTTTAATAGCGTTGATTCTTTCTTGAATACCTGCATATTTTTCATTAACTTTTTGAACTTCAGCGAGCATAATATCGCGATTGCAATATTTATCATCATGTTTTGCCTTAGCAATTTTGATTCTTTGTTCATCGCAAATTGCTTTAGCAGCATCGATTTTTTCTTGTTTGATTGCTTTGTATTTAGCTCTTATTTCATTAACTTTTTCTTGATAATCATCTGCACCTTGTGGGATATTAGCGATTTCATCATTTTCTTGAGCTTTAAGAGCTGGATCTTTTAAGAATCTATTTAAGCGAATCTTTGTGAACTTGATTTCTTTTTCATTCCATCTAGTTCCTGCAGCGATTCTAACACCCTTAAACCAAACATCACCTGAAGTGATTTTATATAATTTAATGATGCTTCTGCCTGTTGTAGTTTTACCACAACCAGATTCACCAACTAAGCCAAATACTTCACCTTTATAAACATCAAAGCTAACATCGTGAACAGCTTTAGTATATTTATATTGGCCCCTGCCAAATTTAAAATATTGCTTTAAATGTTTAACAGAGAGAATTACTTCTTTATTAGTGTAATCAAACGCTGTGTGAGGAGTATCTAATGTGACAACTTCTTCTTTTGGATTATCTTCATAATTTTCAATTTTCTTTGCCATATTATTTGCCTCCTTTCACAATTTCTAAGATACTATTCTTCTTTAATTCATATTGAGGGAAGTTCTCTGGATTTTTCTTAAGAGAATTCTTAATACGATTAATAACACTCTTAGGAGGTACAACATCAATAGCATCTTGATGTGCTAACCATGTTTTAACTGAGTGAGTGTCACTAACTCTGAAGAATGGAGGTTCTTGTTTATAGTCAAGTGCAACTGCATAAGAGTTTCTAGCCGCAAATGCATCACCTCTAGGAGGTAATAACATGTTTGGAGGAGTTCCTGGAATTGCATCTAACTTACCTTTTGTTTCAAGGTCTGGCATAGATGATAAGAGTGCCCAAGTGTATGGGTGACGTGGATCGTAGAAGATGTCATAAACTGAACCATATTCAACGATTTTGCCAGCGTACATAACTGCAATATCATCCGCCATATTAGCAACGACACCAAGGTCGTGTGTAATAAAAATAATAGATAAATTCTTTTCAACTTTAAGGCGTTGAATAAGCTCTAAGATTTGAGCTTGAATTGTAACGTCTAATGCTGTTGTTGGTTCATCACAGATTAAAATTTCTGGATTACCTGAAAGTGCTATAGCAATAACGATTCTTTGTCTCATACCACCTGAGAATTCAAATGGATATTGATAGAATCTCTTTTCAGGTTCTGGGATACCAACTTCTCTCATGAGTTCAACAGCACGAGCTTTTGATGCAGCAGCAGTCAATTTAGTTGACTTTTGGATAGTCATCTTAGCGTATAAATCAATTAATTCTAAGACTCTAGATTCACCGACATTTTTGTAGTTTTCAACTAATTCTTCTAAGTGAGCAATTAATCTATCAGTAAGGTCTTTAATTGATTGATAGTAAGTTGTACTTGGAGTGATAACTTCTTTTTCTTTTGTTCTGAGTTTTGCTGGTAAATCAAATACTGATTCAACACCATTTTCAGCAAGAAGTTTATCTAAAGCTGCTTTTTCTTTATCTGAAGAAATCATCGCTCTTAAATATTTATCTAATAAGATACCATGTACATCGATGACGTCATCAGCTTCATTAGAGAAGAAGTTTTTGCACTTTTTAAGTGCTTTGATTAATTTAACAGAATTTGTTTTTGCAACAGGAACAGAGAAATCTATTCTTTCTTCTGGTAAGAAATTGTCTTTATAGAATTTTGCTTCTTCTAAAGCAATATTCAAGCAAGAAACGAATTTTTCAGTTTCAATTTCAGCTGCATTTTTAAATAAGACTAAATAATTATTCTTAATTTCATTATTTAATTCTTCAGCATCTTTAATAGATTTGCATGCTAAACGCAAGTTAGTAAGAAGTTCTTTTTGTTCAGTCAAAGCATTTCTTCTAATTGAAGAGTTAATTCTACTTACGAATTTTCTTGAAGATTTTCTAACAGCTTTGTTCTCTAAAATCATAGCTTCAGTAAGTTGTTTACCGACCTTTTTAATAGGGTTTAAAGCACTTAATGGATCTTGGAAGATCATAGAGATTTTAACGCCTCTAACTTTAGTGAATTTAGCTTCTGGAAGAGTTAATAAATCTTTTCCATCATAGATGATACGGCCATCTTCAATAATTTTGTTGTTAGCTAAAATACCTAAGACAGCTTTGGATGTGACTGATTTACCAGAACCAGATTCACCAACGATTGCGAGTGTTCTTCCTTTATATAAGGAGAAGTCAATACCACGAACAGCTTTAACTGTACCAGTATTGGTTTTAAAAGAAATACGAAGGTTATTAACGATTAAAATTGGTTTTTCATTTGCCATGTTACTATTCCTCGCTTCCTCTTAAAGTTGTATTGAATGCGTCTCTTAAACCATTACCAAATAAGTTAAATGAAATCATAAGTAATGAAATAGCAATAGCTGGGAAGAGCAATACGTGTGGGTATGTAGCAATACCAGCTTGTTGACCTTCTGCGAGAAGCGCACCAACTGAACAGATACCACTTGTTTCAAAGTTAATAATACCTAAGTAAGATAAACTTGATTCAGAGAAGATAACACCTGGAATCATTAAGACTGAAGATGTAACTAAAGTACCTGCAGCGTTAGGCAAAATGTGTTTGAAAATAAGTCTTCTATCGTTAGCACCTAATGTTCTACTAGCAAGGACGTATTCTTGTCCTTTAAATCTATAGAATTGCATACGTGTAGTGCCCGCGACACCTACCCAACCGTTAAACACAAAGGCTAGCAATAAGGCGAGAATAATTGTGCCTGCTGGTCCAAGTGCATTTTTTAATTGTAAGTTACCAGTCAATTGAATTTGAGCAATTGTCATGATAATGATTGTTGGAACGTTAGAAATAATATCTGTTATACGCTCCATGATTAAGTCGATTTTGCCACCATAATAACCAGATACAGCACCATAGACTAAACCAATGATGAAGTTAACTGCTGAGATAGCAATACCTAACATTAAGGAGAATTGTGCACCTAAAGATAATCTAAGGAAGATGTCTTGACCTTGTAAGTTAGCGCCGAAAACGAATACTGGATCAAATCCATAACGGAAACGATAATATGCTCTGTAGTCAATACGAATTGATTCAAGACCATTATTTGTTTCTTCAAACACTAAATTGCCAGAACTATCTTTCATGTAGATTGCTTCTGGTTCAGTTTTGCCTTCTTCGATATAAGCTTCAAACTTAGTGTCTACGTATTTACCATCACGCATTGAAGGGATGACCTTGTAGTAGACATATTGTCTTTGGTTGTAGAAGTTTCTAATAGCATCTTTCATATTATCAACTCTAGACCAGTCATCATTTACAACTAAGCCATTAGCTTCAGCCCATTTTTCAAATGGACCATCATAATCTAAGTAAGCTTCAATATCTCTTAAAGGTTTAAGAATTGATTTTCCAGGATTTGTAGCATAAGAGATACCTTTTGCTGCTTCATAATCAAGGATTCTTTGATATTCTGTTGAGTCTGTGAGGTTTAATTCACGAACACCAACAGCATATGTATCAACTCTACCTTTATAAGTGACAATAGTAGAAGTTTCTGTGACTTTTTGTTCTTTTCTAACAAACTTTTCAGGGTTAATTAAATAAGGATCATTAGCATCAGAGAAAAGTCTTAATTTGTATTCTGTTTCACCAACGGAGACAACTTGTGTTCCATCCCAGAAGCCACCAGCGTTATTAAATAACTTAGGAAGAACTCCAGAATATGTTTTGTCTTGATAACCATTAACGAAATCAGATTTTTTAACGTGGTTATAAGGTGAGAAGATTGGAACAATAATTGCCATTAAAACGAATATAGCAATAATAATTGCACCAACAACGCTTGCTTTATTTCTAGCAAAACGTTTAACTGAATCTTCAAACCAGCCAACCGCTCTTGTTTCAAATTTTGTGTCATGAATACTAGCTTCTTCATGCATTAATTTGAACTCTTCTTGTGGGATTTTTGATTCTACATCATATAGTTTTTTGCTTTCCATATTATGCTTTACCTCCTCCCATACGAATTCTTGGGTCAACTAAACCATAAGATACGTCGACCACTAAGCCACCGACTAAGCCGATAGCGATATAGAACATAGATACGAATTGGAATACGTCATAGTCTTTCATTTGAATTGATTGAAGGAATAAGCCACCAACACCATTAACAGCGAAGATGTTTTCAATAATAATTGAACCTGAAAGAATAGATAAGATTTCACCTAAAATCATTGGGAAAATTGGGACCAATGAATTTCTAAAAGCGTGTCTAATTGTAGCTTGTGCTCTAGATAAACCTTTTGTTCTAGCAAGTAACATGAAGTCACTTGTTAAAACTTCTGTTAATTCTGCACGTGTGTATCTAGCGTAGCCTGCGATAGAACCGAAAGACATAGAAACAACTGGAAGAATCATAGATTTGAACATATCTAAAGAGAACCAGTTGCCATCAAAATCAGCTCTTAATGGAGGCAAAATTTTTAATACATAAGCGAAGAAATATTGTAATAAGAAAGCATAAACAAATGATGGGACAGAAATAAGAACCATGATGAGAACGCTTAAGACGTTATCAGGCCATTTGTTCTTTTCTAAAGCCATGAAAGTACCAAGGGCTAAACCGATTGGTACTGAGACGATAATGCTATAAATATTAATGATAATAGTTGGAGGAAGTTGCTTAACTAATAATTTGTCAGGAGCGCTGAGCCAGGAAATATTCCAGGAATAACCCCATCTAGAAGTAGTATGAACAACTCCATCTGTAGTTTTATATGTATTTGGAGCAAATAATTGCTTAATGAATGCACCTAATTGTTCAAATACAGGAGTTTTGTGATATGTACCATCATTAGCTTTTACCATTCTACCTAGTGCAACTTGCATATTGTAGAAAGTGTCTGGATCTTTACCGACACCGGTAGCAGCATCAAGTGGTAATAAACGAATTAATATGAAGGAGATAACGAAAATCACAAGGAAAGTGAAAATCATTAACACTAATCTCTTCAATATATAATTCAATGTTTCTTTACCATTTCTCATTGATTTGTTATCTCCTATACGTAATTTAAAATTACGCTTCTATTAATTTAGACTTGAATTAGTCTTTGTATAATTCACTTAAGTCGTTGTTGTGGCTCTTTAAGAATGCTGTCCATTGATCATTTGTATAATTAAATGTCATTGCACGAACACCGCCGTAACCAACTAAGTTAATGTATTGAGTTGTACCATTTTCAATCTTGAATGAGTTGATTGAAGATGTTGCTCTAGCAACAAGTGGTACAGCTTCGAATCTGTTTAAGATACCTGCTTCTAAGCCAGAAAGAATATTTAAGATTCTGTTGTGTTTTTGTGTCCAAGCTGCAGAACCTCTTTCATCAGTTTCAACGATGTCGTTGAGTTCGATATACCATTTGTTGAATGATTTGTTTTCATCAGCATCAAATTCGCCATTTCCATTAGCATCGATTTTAATGTATACGTTATCTTGTTTTCCTTTGAAACCATATTCACATGTGGAATCAAAGTCTGATTTACAATAAACTTCCATTAAACCTTGAGGGTTGATAGCAGCGCCGCCCCAAGTAGAGAAGATCATATCGTAGCCACCTTTTTTAGCAGTGTTGTAGTAATCTTCGTCTTTTTGTGCTTTGACTTCGATTGTGATGTTTTCGCTTGATTTAAGAACACCTTCTTCTTTTAATTGTGTGACTGCAGCAGCGACGACATCAGAGAATTTTTGTGAGATGAATGCAAGCATATCTTTTGTTGTTTCTGATTCATTATCATAAACACGGAATTCTAATGCGATTTTAGCATTTGGAACGATATGGCCAGTTTCTGTAGATTCTAATTCTTCTTTTAAGCCTTGTGCGACATAATAAGTAGCCATTTTGAAGTTGAAACCGTTGCTTCTTGTTGATAATGGAGTTGCATCTGTTGCTTCGTTGTAATCTGGAGCAAATGGGTTTTTGTCGCCACCTAATTTGCCATAAACCATATTGTAAACAGCTTTACCTTGAGCTGTGTTTCTATACATTTCACCAGTTTCAACTTCTGTTAAGTAGAGGTCGTTTAATAAAGCTGTGAATGCTTTAGAACCAGCAGTTGTTTGAGAAGCAAAGTTGTTTCTATCCATGCCTAAGGATAAACCTTTACGGAAATTCTCATTAGCTAAGATTGTTTTGTTGTTTGAAGCACTAGATTGTCTTTCTAATAATTTTGGTCTATCAGAGTTGAAAGAAATCTTTTGTGTGTAAGATTCATAAGTTCTAGTTAAACGAGATGAGTTACCATATGTCTTCATATCTGTTCTGTTAAGATCGAAGTCATCTAATTTACCTGCTAAGAATTCTTGTTTAGCTGTATCGTGATCAGGAATGATACGAGTGTAAATAGAATCCATCATGTATTCGCCGACATGCTTACCATCTGAATAACCATACCATTTTTCGTTTTTAACGATCTTGAATTGTTTACCAGCTTCCATGTCTGAGAGTTTGTATGGACCATAAGACATATAACCAGCAACACCTGCATCTGGTGTAGCATATTTAGTAACAACTAAACCACCTGTGTTAACTTTAAGTCTGTCATATAAGTCAGTTTTGACTAACCAGTTACCAGTTAAGGAGAACTTTAAGTCTAAAGCTGTCATTTGTTTTGCAAGGAAGAGTCTGATTTTGTAGTTATCAACTTTAACAATACCAACACCTGAAGTAGCGCCATCTTCATCGCCCCATGTTTGTTCATAGTCGTTGTAGATTTTACCAAATAATGGAAGTCTCCAGTTCCAAGCTTTGTTTGTTGGACCATGCATTGCTGCGACAACAGTAGCTAAGTCAGCTTGTAATTTTTGTTCTGAATAAGTTTCTGAGTGAGCATCAGCAGTTTCTGTTAATGTAGCTCTAACTTTAACATCTTTAAGATTGAATTCTTCAGTATTGATATCAAAATCACACATTTCTGCTTTAACATCAGTAACTTTCTTGATTTCATCCCATTTGTCTTTATCAGCACTTTCTGTGTGATCGATGAATTTCCAACAGTAGTAGTAAACAGCATCGAGAACTCTTTGAGCTGCTAGTTTAGCAGAATCTGAAGATTCACATTGGTTAAGAACTGTGTAAAGAGTTGTTGTTTCATCAGCATTTGAGAAAACACTAGCAACGTATGGAGTGTATTTGTTGATGTTGATGTAGTAATAACCATCGAAGTCAGCGTCAACTTTACCTGTTGTTAAGTTAACGTAATTGTAAAGAGCTTCCATGATTTCGTTACCTTGTTTAGCGTATCTATCAGCATTAGCAATAACTAATGAAGAAGAGTAATAGCTATCAGCACGGAAGTTAACCATTAATGGATCTAATTGTCTTTTCATAGATTCAATGTAGTCATTAGCAGTAATCTTTGTTCCGTCTTCCCAACAAGCATTTCTGTTTAATGGGATATCCCAAACATAGCCTTCTGCTAAGTTACCAGAATAACCATACATAGCTAATTCTTCAGCTTCGATTTGGTTAGAAACGTCAATTGGGTAATCAGATGCCATTTCGGAAACGATTTCATATCCGTCTTTTTTAGCATTAAGTTTTAAATCATAGAAACCACATTCTGTAAATGCTGGAATGTATGATTCATCACTTGTTTCCCAAGTATGTACGTTCCATGTCTTTGGCTTTGTTGAAAGATATGTGTTGTATGTGTACTTAAGAGTACTTGTTGATCCACCTTGAGATGATGCTGGTGCTTGTGAAGAACCAGGAGTGGATGTTTGCGAAGATGCAGCTGAGGAACCACCAGATACTGGTTGGCTGCCTGCTTGTGAACCTTGGCTTGTTGGAAGTTCAGAAGAACTACCTGGATTGACAGATCCTGCACCGCCTCCGCCACATGCGGATAAAACTAAAGCGGAGCTGAGAACTGCGATGAACAATCCTTTGTTTTTATTTATTTTCATAAAAATAACTCCTTTCCCTTTTCGAGTATATTTGTTTATAAATATACGCATGTTCGCGGACAGATGCAAGTAAAAATATATTTTTATTAAGTATTCATACATGTAATGTGTATTTTGTCTCGATTAAAAATATTTTTGTTGGAAATAGTGTACTTTATCCTACTTTTTGATAAATTATGCAATCAAAAAAAGTGCATCTATTTCTACTATAATTTATAATTATCTAGTATTTATGACCTTATGAGCAAAAAATTGATATAATATTTGTTATCTCATTAACAATATATGTATCCAAGGGATGCGTTATTGATTGACCCCTAGGGGTCGTTTTTATTCCTTGGTAAAATAAATAAGGATAGTCGCGGGACCTCTATAATGTTTTTACTGCTAGACAGTCTGATTTTCATACTGAGGACGCGGCTTCCCTATTAAACGTTGTTTGTAGGATGAGGCATTGACCTTCTATTTGAGATATTACGTTAGGGAAGCTCAGCGAATTGCCCAAAGTAACTATCCAAAAGGAGGTTTTATTTATGCCTACTTATTATGTGGGTATCGATGTTAGCAAGTTTAAGCACACCTGCTGCATCATCAGTGAACACGGAGAAATAATTAATAAGAGTTTTGATTTCTCCAATTCAAAAGAAGGATTTGATTCATTGATAGAAATATTTAAATCAATTGATCAATCTGAATCATTATTTCAAATAGTGATGGAAGCAACTGGTCATTATCACGAATGCATATTTAGATATCTGGTTGCTAATAATTATTTAGTACAAATTAAAAACCCTGTCGTGATAGCAAGATTTAAACAATCTGAATATCTCGACAAGGCGAAGACTGATAACCTTGATGCACTTCTTATTGCCCAATATGCATCAAAGCATCCATTCAGTCCTTCTATGCTTAAATCATACAACATTGAAAGAATTAGGCGTATATCTAGAGCTAAATATTTTCTCTATCAGGATAAAGAAAGAACGATTAATCATCTTCATCGATATTTAGATGAATCTTTTCCAGAATTAATCCCTTTCTTAAGAAAAAGAGGAGATATTAAGCGATATCAAGGTCGTAATTTCTTTGATTCAAAAACTACTTTGTGGTTTATAGAGAACTTTCCATCCGCGAAGAAATTTTCTAATGCAAGAAGTGAAACAGCTGAGAAACTTAGAAGAATGTCAAAAGGTGCGTTTTCTTTAATTAAATTCAACGAACTTAGAAATATTGCTAAAAATTCTATTGGTGTTTCATTCCAAGAAACCGAAGAAATAATAATCCAATTAGTTCAAGAACTCAGAAGCATCCAAGAAAGGAACGACAAACTAGATGAACTTTTAATCCCCTTAATTGACGAAACATCACCTAACTTATTAACTGTTCCTGGAATCGGTTATCGTTTAGCAGGTCTACTTATTAGTGAAATAGGAGATGCGTCAGAGTTTCCAAGTGCGGATAAGATAATTAAATTTGCAGGGCTAGATGTAAGAGTCTATCAATCTGGAACTATTGAAAAGCATGGGGCGATTAGAAAAAGAGGATCGCCTTTACTTAGATATGCTTTATTTCAAGCAGCTGAAAAAGCTCGTATTCATTGTCCTGAGATTGCAGAATTCTATTCAAAGAAAAAAAGCGAAGGAAAACATCCAATTTGTGCCTTAACTCATACAGCAAGAAAGATACTTCGAACTGTTTGGGCTTTATTAAAAACTGGACAAAACTATAGTCAATCTATCTCTGATTAGTGCTTAAATCAGTGAATATTTTAAAACTTTATCTATGATATAGTTTTTTTCGTCGTGGACTTTATAGAAAAAATACTTGATAATTGTAGGTATGAAAAAATCGATAAATAAGTTCTTAGTATTGGGATTAATTTTTACAATTTTAGCAGTTGCTATTAATGCTTTTATCGTGTATCAATCTTGCCTTGGAGGCACCAAATCTACTAGTTGGAGCGAACCTGTTGCGGAAGCTGTAGCAGATGTTATTAACACTATTAAACCAGATACAATTACAACAGAAAACTTTGAACCTTTTAGCATATCAATTAGAAAAATAATAGGTCATTTTGGCCTATTTGGAATTAATGGAATCATCTCAACTTTAGCTATATATTTTGATTTAGCTTATTTTAATAAAATGAAATTACTATATGTTGGTTTATTTTCTTCAATATTTGGTTTTTTAATTGCTGGTTTAACTGAGATTATTCAATATTTTGTGCCTGGAAGAGCAGGACTATTTACAGACGTTTTAATTGATTTTAGTGGCTTTTTACTGGCAGTTTTAGGCATTATTTTCATTATATTTATAATTTCTAGAGAAATAAAAAAACGCGAAAACAAAATGTTAACCGAGTAATTCTTTTGCGTGTTTTGCATTACCTAAAAAGAAATTTGCGACATCAACGAAATTGATGCCATGGGCTTTTCCTTCACCTCTTTTATCTTTAATTAGAGCGACTAAATACCATTGGAGAGAGAGGAAAATTCTCCATAAATAGAATCTTTTTTCTTCTTGTTTTGTTTGCTTATTATCAAAGTAAGCTTTTAATAAATCTAAACCTTCTTCTACAACATTATTTCCAAAAGCAGCAATATCATAGATTGGATCATTATCCATCATAAATTCAAAGTCAATCATATAGTAATTATCATCTAAAGACTTAACGATATTACTTCTTTGAAAATCATTATGACAAATCGTTTGCTTTTGGGATTGTAAAAATTCCTTATTTGAATTCAAAAAACTATACAATTTTTCAAAATCTTTGCTTAGAGAAATTCCTAAAGTTTTTGCTTCTAAATTATAACCTTCAATTTTCTTAAAAGGTTCATAACTAACTCCAGTGGTTAACTTAGAATCATGGAGTTTATGAAGCATAATAGAAATTTTATTAATATCAAACTCATTTGTAAGATTAGTGGATACGCCTTCAATAAATTCATTGATTTTCATTCCATCATCATAAAAAGCAATGTTTTTAGAAGTTATGCCTAATGGATAAACCATATCAAGGCATCTTTTTTCTAATTTTCTATCGACCATTTCGTTAGCTTGTTCAGTTGGAACATACCAAACGTATTTTTTACCTTTCAAACTGATGATAAAAGATTTATTCATCATTCCGCCAAGTAATTCTTTATCAGGACGAATTTTGTTAGTTTCTAGGTCATTTCTTAAAGTAAAGATATCCATAAATTTCCTCTAATTATTATAAATAATATAGCATTATTCTTAATATTTGTAGATAAAAAAAGAACTTATCAAATTTCAATTGAATTAATAAGTTCTTAACAATCTTATTTAGCTAAATCAGCCTGAATAATATCTCTAATTCTATCGCTGACAACTTTAGCAGGTTGATCGCGATAATCTTCATATTCAAGAACATCAACTACGTTAATTTTAACTGTGGTGATTCTTGGCCAATTTTTCTTAACTTTTTCTGTACCTTTAATTGAGCAAACAACAATAGGACATTGAGCTTTAATGCCAATATTAAGAGTGCCCTCATGGA
>JAKSVI010000022.1 GCA_024408095.1 Bacilli bacterium | reverse complement strand
GGTCTTATAGACCTGACAGAGAAAAACCACGCCTTGAAGACGTGGATTTTTATTTATGAGGTGTGATTAGGCTCATTCACAAAAATTCGCCTGCTCTGCACGTGAGAAATGAAAACAAGAAGCATTAATTAAAATTTCCAAACGAAATAGAATTGTTATAAATAGATGTGTTTATTAGAACAAGGAAAGAGCAAAGATTAAAAAGCCTTACATCAATTGAAAGTTAACACAGTTTGGCTTTTATCGAAAGAAACGCAAGAATACCCCTTCCTCTAAGCTTGCGTAGGTGGCGGGATGAATTGCATATAAATCTTAGATAATCTAATTCTTGCGTATTATTATAGCAATTGCTATAATAATACTATGAAGATAAAGAAAACGTACAAATTTAGGATTTATCCTAAACCTTCTCAAAAAGAATTGATTGAAAAGACCTTAGGATGTGTTAGACAAGTGTATAACGACTTTTTAGCTATGTGTATTGAAAAACATGCAGAAAACCCAGATTTTAAAATTAATAAGTATGATTTAATTAAGATGCTTCCTGAATACAAAGAAACATTTCCTTATTTAAAAGAAGTAGATTCAATCGCACTTCAACAAGCAATCATTCACCTTCATATTGCATATACCAATTTCTTTAGACACAATGCAGAATTTCCAAAATTTAAGAAAAAGAAAAATGATCATGGATATACTACAATGAACGTAATCTCTAGTGTTCGCCTAAATGGGAATGAAATCCAAATTCCAAAAATAGGCAAAGTTAGATGTATTAATTCATTTAATATACCAGATGATTTTTCTTTTACTACTGTCACTGTTGTTAAACAAGGACATGCATATTTTGTATGTCTAAATGGTGAACAAGAAAACACATTTGTGGAAGATGTACAGAAAGCATTAGATCCAACTAATTCTATTGGATTAGATTTTTCTATGTCTTCCCTATATGTTGATAGTGATGGCAAAAGAGCAGAAATGCCACGCTTTTATGAAGATTCACTAGAAAAGTTAGCAAAGCTTTCTAGAAATGCATCAAGATGTAAAAAAGGCAGCAAAAACAGCATTAAAGCATATGCGAAGCTAAAAAAATTACAACAACATATTGTTAATCAAAAGAAAGATTACCTCCATAAATTATCTTATAAATTAGCGAATCAATATGACTATGTTTTTGTAGAAGATCTTGACATCAAATCAATGCAATCTAAAGATAATGACATTAAATTTGGTCTAGAACTTTTAGATCGGTGTTACAGTACGTTCTTAAATTTGCTCAGTTACAAACTTGAATGGAGAGGAAAGAAGCTAATTAAAGTTAGTCGATACTACCCTTCATCTAAAACTTGTTCTTGTTGTGGGTATAAAAACGACAATTTAACTCTATCAACACGTAACTGGACTTGTCCAAATTGCGGTATTCATCATAATAGAGACGTAAATGCTGCAATTAACATCAAAAATGAAGGCTTAAGATTGTTAGCTTTAAATCAAACAATCTAACCGTAGGAACTACGGGGCTAGACAATATGAAGTGACCCTCACGTATTCGCAAGTATCGTGAATTCGTGTAGAGTTAATGTATTAATAAAACTTTTACATTTAGCACATTGCGAAATAGGAGGATCACATGAAAAGTTTAATTTACGTCGGGATGGATGTCCATAAAGAAAGTTACAGTCTTTGCACTTATTTAATTTCGTCTGGAGAGTTTATTGGTGAAACAAAAATGGATGCTAAACCATCATTAATAAAGCAATACCTCAACGAGATGGAAAAGCTTCTCGAAGATATGGGATATGAAGAAATAGAATTCATTACTTGTTATGAAGCGGGATGCTTGGGATTCTCATTGTATAAAGAATTAGTAAAGCTAGGTATTAATTGCAAAATTGTTGCGCCTACTACCTTACATAAATCAGCGGATTCAAATGTTAAAAAGAACGATAGAAGAGATGCTAAGATGTTGGCTCGAAATTTAGCGTATGGAACATGTTCTTTCGTTCATATTCCTGATGAAATAGACCAAGAAACTAGAGAATATATTAGAATGAGGATGGCCCATAAAAGAGAAATTAAAAGAATCAAAAATATGATTAATTCATTTTGTCTTAGAAATGGACATAAATACGAAGGGAATTATTGGACCGATAAACATATATCATGGTTGAAACATCTTGAACTTAATGACTTTCTAAAATCGATATTAGTTGAATATGTCGATACATACGATATCTTAATGACTAAATTAGATAGAATTGAAGGCAAAATTGAAGAAATATCATTATCGGAGCGATATAAGGAATCCGTTGATAAAGTTTCTTGTTTAAAAGGCTTAACTAGACAAGGTGCTTTGACGATAATATCCGAAATTGGTGATTTTTCTAGATTTAATACAACAAACGAATTGTGTTCTTATTTAGGGTTGGTTCCTAGCGAACGTAGTAGTGATGGGAAAGGTCCATGTTTAGGAATAACCAAATTAGGGAATACGGTTGTTAGGAATCAACTTGTAGAAAGTGCAAAATCAATAACATTAGGTATCAAATGGATTAAATCAAAGCGGCTTAAACAGCGACAAAAAGGAATGCCTTTGGACATAATTTCTTATGCAGATAAAGCATCTAAAAGATTATTTGATAAATATCATTCTATGATCTCTAGAGGTGTGCATTGCAATAAAGCTGTTACAGCTATAGCTAGAGAATTAGCGTGTTTCGTTTGGGGCATGATGACCAACAATATTTCAGAAAGAAAGGTAGGAACAGTAAACTAGTAATTACCAAAAAACCTTTAAATGGTGGTTAATTGAGGCTTTGATTTGATAGGTTCAGTCATCCACGTAGTAGGCTATAACAAAATAGTTGAGGCTAGAGAGTGGGACTATTCAGCAGAACCATTGACCTGTAGATAAGCTGGAAACAGTGAATTCACGAATAGCAGAGTGGCAATAAGCTGATCGAATCTCCAAGGCTTCAACTAAGCATCATTTAAGGGTTACTTTGTAAAAAAACATTGACAACAGGTCACATCATAGCAGCCTACTTACTGGTTGCTCTAGCAACCTTGCCTAGGAATCTCCCACCTCTAAGCATTTAGCGTAGGTGGTGAGTAGTTCAAAATATATAAATTATTTTGCTATAAATAAGAAAAATGATACAATTAAAGCCAAATTTAAATGACTACAATCATTCAAATCAACTAAAAAGACTATAAGCACAATATGGGGAAGAGCAATTTAATTAGAAACAAATTTTTAAAATTATTTGGGTTTTCAACTCTAGGTAGTTTTTTAACCATTATTGCGGGATCTTTTGATGGTATTGTTTCTGGTAATTTATTGGATGGAGAGGCATTAAAAGCGGTCCAAATTGTTAACCCTATTTATACCCTTATGTTTTTTATTGGCGCGCTATGTGCTAACGGGATAAGTTCTAGATATTTTTCTTTGCTAAGCAAAAAAGAAACAAAAAAAGCTCATATATTAGCTTTTAATGGAATTGTAACAACTTTATTATTAGGTGCAATTAGTTCTTTAATATTTTATTTAATAAAAACACCATTCTTAAATCTATTTATATCTTTTGGTGTATCTGATTCAGTTATGTCTTACGCCACTAGCTATTATCAGTGGTATATATATGCAGTTTTAATTGTTCCAACCCTTATTTTGTTAACGCAATTTATTTATTTGGATTGTGATATTAAAATTAAATTTACCATCGAAGTCGGACAATGCATTGTAAAAATTGTACTATCATTTATATTAATAAATCTTCAAGGTATTAATGGATTAGGTTTAGCTACTTTATTATCGTTTATTTTTTCAATATTAGTAGCTACATTACATTTTTTAAAGAAGAAGAATTCTATTAAGTTTGCACTGGGATTTAATATTAAAGAATTATTTTTTGGGATTAGATTAAGCATAGGTAGCGCTATCGGCAATCTTGCTTTATCTTTAGTTACCTTTTTTCTAAATATCCTTATTGTTAAATTTATTGGGGTTCAATATTTACCTATTTTGACTATTCTTGTTTTTACATTATCTTTAGGAGGGTTGGCAAGAAGAATATCAACCTCAATATTTCCATTCTTTATATCTAGTTATGGTGCACAAAATAAGATTGAATTTGAACGTACCTTATCTCTTGCAAAACGTTATGTGTTAATAATAAGCTCTATTTTAACTATAACAATTGCTTGCTTCTGTTGGGGAATACCTTATATTTATCACATTAATCCTGGAGATGAATTATATGTTTATGCTTTGGTTGCGGTTTTGGTAATGAGCCTTAGCTTTGCTCCTGCAAGTTTGTGTAGATTAATTTCTAATTACTATACATCAATTCAAAAACCATCAATTTATCCAACAATTGAAACTTTAAATATTGTTTACACAATTGGATTATGCTATTTGCTCGGTATATTCTGTGGTATATGGGGTTTTATTGTCGGTTATGCATTTGCTTGTGTAGCCACCTTGACAACCATTTTTATAATTTTACTGATCAAAAATAAACCGCATATTATTTTCGAACGTTTTACTACTAATGAAGTGCAAATAATGACTGATTTTAAAATATATAATCAAACGGAAATTGATGAATCCATTCTAGAAATACATAGTTTTTTGATAGAAAATAAAATTGATAATGTTAAAAGTGAGGCCTTAACAACCGCTATAGAAGAAATGGTTTCCATATTAAAAAAATACAATAAGAAAAATATAATTAATTCAATAACTATTTCATTAACTGAAGACCAGATTTTAATTTTAAATAAAAATAATGGAATCTATATTCCTAATGATGAAAAAAGAAAAGAATTTAACTGTGTAGAAAGTCATCCTGCTTTTTCTAGCATTTATGTCGAAGATGATTATGAAGCGTTTACTGTTTCATCTTTTAACTGTGTTTCATTAAAAACAAATAGAAATTAGAGACAAATGCTAACAAGAGTGTTGTGATAATTGCTAGCTATACAAACCACACAAATAATATTTAGCCCTTCGTAGTGGGATTGGATCCCATTTCTTCTAGTATTTCAACAAATCTTTTTCCATAAGATAACATAGAAGTAATTGACTTCCTGTTTTCTAATGTCAAATGTGACGTAAAAAATACCTCATTCTTTTTGCCAACAATTTATTGTTTATTTTTCAGATTAAATGCAGGATTTTCGACAAAATCGGAATTTATCTTGATAATTCACGTGCTGGCACTCAACCTAAACGAGTGCTTGACGCCCCCCCCCCTCTTATTATAAAATAAGATTGTACTTATGTACGGTAAGGAGAGAAAAATGAATAAGAAACTTATTGCTCCAATAGTGTCAATCGCCGCTCTGGCGGCTGTTACTGTTGGCACAACCTATGCTTTATTCACAGACAAAAAGTCAGCCGAGATAGACATAACTGCAGGTAGAGTAAAAGTCGATATGAGTGCTACAGTCGATTTTGCTTTAAGCCGTTATGAAGATCTTCCTCCATTCGATGCTGTTGCTAACGCCATTTCTTTAGGTGGAGAACATACAGCAGTGTATGAAAACGGTAACACCGCTGACTTATCTAATGTCACAACTGGTGTAAGTCTAGTGTTAGACAGAATGACACCAATGGACAATATTGGAATAAAGATTAATGTAGCAAACACTAGTAATGTCACAATCAAGTGGCGTGCAGTCGTTGAAACAGAAGGCGAACTAATCCCTGCATTAGATATTTTGTTTGATGGTGAAGACTATTCAACTGAAGAGACAGAAAAAATAATAACTTATAGTAGATGGTCCAAAGTTGAACCATCAACAACATCCTTAATTAGTGATGCTGAATTATATGTTGCTTTCCCAGATCATGATGAATTTGACCCAGAATTTGATAATGGTTTCCAAGAAAAAGCCGGTTCAATTAAAATTTCTGTTGAAGCTGTCCAAGGCAACGCTGTTACTCAAGATCCACAAGAAAAGAAATTTGGATTCGACGATTCTTATATTGTCGATGAAGGATTAGAAACTCAACACTGGGTACATGAAATCAGTAATGCCGATGAATTTAGAAATATCTTAGATAGTTCCGTTCATAGCGGTAAGTCTGGCAGATTAGATTATCCTGGTGCTGGTGAAAAAGAAACAGAATATCTTTTAAATAGTGATATTGATTTTGGTGGTTTATGCTGGAATACAGCTGAATTATTAGATGATGTTAAGGCTAATGCTTTTGTGGGCATTCTCGATACTGTTGATGGATATCCAGTGACTTTATCTAACATTCATGTAAACGCAAAAACTGGTTCAAGATATAAAGGTAGTGATTCAGCTAGTGCTATTATTTGCTTATTTGATCGTATTTATGATGCAAAAATTAGTAACTTGATTTTAGATGATATGACACTTGATGATACAACAGCTAAAGTTGGTGCCTTACTTGCATTAGGAAATGAAGGAACAGATAAAGAGTATTTAGAAATAACAAATGTTACTACTAACCCAAATTGTTACGTTAACATTAGTGCTTCTGCCGGTGGTTTAGTTGCTCTATTAAGAAATTATACAGACCACGCTTCATTTGTTAATTGTGTTAATAACGCCAATGTTTCTGGTAGTTTGACTAGTAGTGGAACTAACATTGGGGGTATTATTTCTCAATCAAGTTTAGTTGGCAATGATTTTACAATTACATTTGAAAATTGTACAAATAACGGCAATATTTCAGGAGGTTTTTGTATTGGTGGTTTAGCCGGAAGCCTTTCGGAAGATGGTCTTGTTAAAAATTGTATTAATACTGGCGATATTACTTGTACAGATGGTAATGATGCAAGCACTGGTGCTATTTTAACTCATAGAGTTTGTGGTTCTTTTATTGGTGCATATACTGTTAATACAACCTTGAGTGAGAATGTTTATGATATTGAAATGATTGATTCTCTAAACAAAGGAACTTTGTATGTTGGTGATGATACATTGCCTATTGTTGATTTTGCTTATGGCCCAACATATTATGAAGTTAATGGTGTAAAAGTTGATAATCCTACATTAGAAGAATTCAAATCATTATTTGTTGTTAAATATACAAACGTCAATATTCCAATGAGCTTTGGAGCTAATGATAAGTTACAAATAGAAGCTCCTCAAGGTGTTACAGTTGCAAAATATGTTTTAAGTTTAAGATTTACTACAACTTATGTTTCAAGAAGTGCTGGAAAGTCAACAGCACAAACTCAAGCAAACGATTTAGCAACTATAGAAATTTTGCCGGAAGATTTAGAATCTTTTGAGTTACAAAAAATTAATCAAATCGGCTATTTTGCTCCAGATGAAACTTGTGAAGTGCCTGAATATGTTCAAAGTAATCCAAATGTTAAAACTAAAAAAGACGCTTTAAAATATGGTTTTATTGATTACACATACCATGGTTTAGCTGATTTAACACCTGGATATCACTCTAACTATAAAGGCGGATATGTAGTTTGGGATACAACAGGAACTGTCGGTGATCTTTATCTTGCTCCATATATTTGGGGTAATGAACAAAAGTGCATATACAATATTATTGGATATGACGCAAACAATAAAACTGTTGCTACTGGTACTTTAGATGGTGGAGTTATTGTTTCTGGTATCGTCACCTATGGCGGAACAGAATGGATTCCTCAATAAAGTAATTTCAATTTAAAAAATAAGAAGACCAGGTCGGATAGCTGATCTGGTTTTTTTCTTTGTTTATTAGTATAAAAAATTGGCACTCACCCGTAAATTCTCAAAGTAAATTCTGGTTCCTGCTGATGATTTTATAAAATATTAATCTATTACATAAAGATTTTTAAAATTAATAATGAAATAATAGATTAAATATTTATTTACCTAAATTATAAATAAAATCAGCAGCTTCGTTGACCCAAATTCTATTTGGGAGTATTTCGTGAATTTTTACATAGTCTTTTGGATAACACGCCCTGGTGCACGAAGCTCCACCATGTTCGCCAGTTTCAAAAATGTGTGATTGGTGAATAACATTATTTTTTTCAAGTGATTTAACAAATGATTCAGTATTTTTATAACTGATTAATTCGTCTGCATAAGTGGACCAAATATATGTTGGAGGAAAATCAGCAGTTACATGTTTATAACAAATAAATAAATCTTTAATTCGTTTATCATTAGATGAAATAACACCGATTGTTCGAAAAGAATCATCTTCAAATTCATCAGTAATTACAGGATATCCTAAAATAACGGCATGTGGTTTTACTATAGTTTCACAAATATTTGTTAATTTAGCGACATCTTTATATAAATAAGAAAATGATGCTGCAAGATGACCACCAGCGGAGAATCCAATTATATTTGCACCATGATCAAAAATATTAAATTCTTTTGTGTGCGTATTGATAAAGTGAAGAGCATAGCAAACGTCAATATGCGGATTGGGATATGGCATTTTTGGACGATATTCTAATACAAAGCAGTTAAATCCTTGTGCAAGAAATGAAATGGCCAAGGGTTCGCCTTCTCTATTTGAGCATACCTCTTGGTAGCCTCCCCCAGGAATGATAAGCAAACCTTCATGTTTTTCATTATTTATCCAGTTATAGTCGCCCAAAATGTAAGCATCCAATATTAAATCATAGTCCAGTTTATATATGCTTTTTAAGTTAATTTGTTTATGCTCTAATTTTCTAAAATCAATCATATTAATCTTTCCTTATTGTTAATTATATCAATTGCTGACATAATTATATTTGAATATGAATAATAAAACAATTTTTTCAACAAAAAGTTACTACGATATTTTTTATTTTATTGTCTCAAAAGGTAAAACAACTAGAAGAGAAATAGAAAAAGAAACTAAATACTCTTGGGGAACAGTATCTACTCAAGTATGTAACTTAATGGATCAAGGATATATTGTAGAAACTGAAAGTTTTTCTAAAGGTTTAGGAAGAAAAACATATTTTTTAACCCCTAATAGGAAAATTGCTATTATAGGTGTTGATCTTAATGCTATTGGGTTATCTTGCACAGTTGCAGGATTGGATGGCAGTGAGTTGAAGTGTTTTTTAATACCTTATTATGCTAATAAACCACAAGACGTTATTGATTTAATTTTTAATAGTTTTGATAGAGGTTTTGCTTGGGCAAATGAAAATAATCTAACTGTATTTTCAATCGGTTTATCTTGTCAAGGCGGAGCTGATAACGAGAGTGGTATTTTTAGCCATTTCTATTTTGTTGATGGATGGGAACCTGTTCCAATTAAGCAAATGTTAGAAGAAAAATATAAGAAATACGTTTATATTTCAAATGATATTGGTCCATTAGTTGGAGATTACATAAGAAGATTCGATTTTACTAAAGAATCTACCATGATAGTTAGACTTGTTGATGGAATTGGATACGGCTTTACAGAACTAGATGCTTATCCATCCATGAATCTAGTCAAATCTGATTTTGGTCATATGATTATGAAACCAAATGGAGCCCCTTGCATTTGTGGCAAAAAAGGATGTCTTGAAGCATATAGTTCTATTAGAGGAATAATGATGCGTGCAGGATTATCACTTAATGATAGAGAAGAATTATTTATTCATAGTGAAAAATATCAAAAATATATAGATGAAGCCGCTGAATTATTAGCAGTTGGCATTATTAATGTTATTTCTGGTTTCTACGTTACAAAAATTGTCTTAACAGGAAGAATGGTAGATTTTGGTGAAAAATTTATTTCGAAAATACAAGATACATATAATTCATTAAAAGGAAATATTGAACCAGATATTAATTTCACAGCAATTCCTAATTTGTCAGCTTCATTAGGAATTGCAATTAAATCTGCAGAAGGAAAAATCTATGACGAAAAATTATAATACTGGTGTTTTTATTTGCTTATCGGGAAATGCATCTCTTACTGTCTCAAGCCTCAAAAAAATGATTAAATACCTTGCAGATTTCGGCTATTCTTATGTGGAATTGGGTTTAGACGATCTTTTTAAAATTGATGAAGAACCCTATTATGGCTATCTAAGAGGTGCTTACTCCGTTAATGATTTAAAAGAGCTTGATTCATATGCGAAATCAGTTGGAATCGAACTGATTCCTTCTGCCCAATGCTTAGGACATTTTTGGGTCATGAGTAAGCTTCCAGAATACGAACCAATAATGGATGTTGGAGATATTTTATTAATTGATTCACCTCGTGTTAAAAAGCTTTTGGATAATATGTTTTCAACACTAAGAAAGTCCTTTAGTACAAACAAGATAAATATTGGATTTGATGAAGCTCATCTTGTTGGTTTGGGTAAATATTTAGATCAAAATGGGTATGTTAATAGATTTGAACTTATGCTTAAGCATCTAAATTTGGTTAACAATATTGCAAATAAATATAATTTTCAATGCCACATGTGGAGCGATATGTTCTTTAAAATGGCCAATCATGGAATTTATTATGATAAAGGCGTTTGCTTTGATGAAAATGTTATTAATCTAGTGCCAAAGAATGTTGGACTATGCTATTGGGATTATTATAACGACGATGAGCAATTAGTTTCAGAAATGATAAAATCACACGAACAATTTAATAGAGAACTTTATTTTGCTGGATCTATTTCAACATGCAGTGGATTCGCGCCATCTAATAAAGCCAGTTTAAAAATATTTAAAGCTCAAATGGAATGCATTAACAAAAGTAGTATAAATAATATTTTGATTACATTATGGGGCGACAATGGCAATGATTGTAATTATTTTGCGGCATTGCCAGGATTATTTATGACCCATGAATATGCAGTTGGAAATTATGATGAAAATCAGGCAAAGAAAAAATTTAAAAGAATAACAGGCGAAGACTATGATTCTATGATGAAACTAGATATAGTGGAAAGAAATAAAATTAATCCTAAAAATGAAAAGGTTACCCTTATTTCTAAAGCCCTATTCTATAATGATCCTTTTATGGGATTGAAAGACATGGAAGTTAAAGAAATTGGTTACATTCCATTTGCTGAGGCTCATCAAGAATTAGATGAAGAATATAAAAAAACAACTGCAAACTTCGGTTATTTATACAAAAAATTGTCTCAATTATCTTTATTTCTTTCTTATAAATATGATATTGGCATAAGAACTAGAGATGCATATGAAAAAAATGATATTAAAAAGTTAAAAGCCGTAATTGATCAATACGATTTATGTATTTCTTCGTTAAAGGATTTCAGAAATGCTTTTGAAGAAGAGTGGAAAATGGATTACAAAATGCAAGGCTGGGATGTTCAAGAATTGCGTATTGGTGGGCTCCTTGCAAGGCTTATTTATTGTCGCGATACTTTAATAAAATATAAGAATAAAGAAATTGCAAAAATTGAAGAATTGGAAGAACCATTAAAAAAATTTGGAAATTTAGATTCGTTATTTAATATATACAGAACATTTTCTACACTTAGAGATTTATAAAAGAAGGTTAATTTATGTCACACGGTCGAGTTACTATTCCTACGGATGATACATTTGTAGAAGAAACAAAACAAATTGCTAAGCTCTGGGGAGCTGATGCAATTAGGGATTGCGATGGAGTTGAGCTCCCTAAAAATCCAAAAGATATTGCAAAGAAAGTATACAAAACTTATTTCGTAGTCCGCGGGGATAATGAATGGGGCAGAAAGCATCGTGAAGAAGCACACAGAATATTTCTTGAAAGTAACCGTGTTACTTCAATGACGAGTAAAATAAGTATTGATGTAATGAATGGTTATCTTCAAGACCAAATTGCTCCAGATTTAGATAATTTAGATCGTTGGCAAGTTTTTGATAGAACAACTGGGAAAGAAATTAAAAAATGGAATATAGATAACCATAATGTTGTTTTTGAATGTGAACCATTTCATGAATATTCTGTTGATTTTATGGCGAGAATGACTTGGCATCCAGTTCAAATTTATAATTATTTAACTAATAACTGGACATGTGAAAAGCAACTTTGTTATGACCCTGCTTATCCTAACACTCGAAAATATATTAAGGAATATTTGCAAAAGTGGTTGGATGAAAACCCAGATATTAATGTTGTTAGATTTACAACCTTTTTATACAACTTTGGTCTTGTCTTTAATAACGAAGGAAAAGAAAGAATGGTTGATTGGTTCGGATATCATGAAACTGCGTCTGTTCCTCTCCTAGAAATGTTTGAAAAAGAAACAGGAATTCATCTTGTTGCGGAAGATTTTATTGATGATGGATGCTATAACTCTCCATTTAGATTGCCACGTGAAAATTATAAAAAATACATGAGATTTGTCATGAAATTTGTAAGTTCTACGATGAAAGAACTAGTTGATATAGTTCACAAAAATGGTAGAGAGGCCATGATGTTTTTAGGCGATGATTGGATCGGAAGTGAACCATATGGCGAATATTTTAAAGAAATTGGGTTAGACAGTGTTGTGGGGTCAGTTGGTGGTGGTGTCACCGTTAGAATGCTAGCAGAAATTCCACACGTTAAAATTCATGAAGGAAGATTTTTACCTTATTTCTTTCCAGATACGTTTTTTCCAGGCAACGAAGACAACGCAGTTGCTGAATTAAATAAAAATTGGAACACTGCACGAAGAGCTTTATTAAGATGTCCACTAGATAGAATGGGATTTGGTGGATATCTATCATTAGCAGTAAAATACCCAAAATTTGTCTCCAGAGTAACCGAGATATGTGAAGAATTTAGAAATATTTATGATGTTTGTGAAGGTGCAAAACCATATGCAAAAGCAAAGGTTGCGATTTTAAATGCTTGGGGTGATTTAAGAAGTTGGCAATCACATATGGTTGCTCATGAATTGTGGTATCAACAGATTTATTCATATCAAGGCATTTTAGAAATACTATCTGGATTACCTGTTGATGTTTCATTTATCTCGTTCGATGACATAATAAATAAAGGAATAAATAAGGATATAGATGTCATCATTAATGTTGGTGATGAACAAACTGCATTTTCTGGTGGTGAATTTTGGAATAATGAAAAGCTCATTTCAACAATCCGTAAATGGGTAAGCGACGGCCATGGTTTTATTGGCGTAGGCCAACCAACTTCTTGTATTAAAGGTTCAAGAACATTTGCTTTAAGTGATGTCCTTGGTGTGGATCAAGAAAAAGGATTTACCTTAAGTCAAGATAAATACAATATCACTAAGAAAAGCAATTTTATTACTAATGGCTTATCTTTCCCAATTGATTATGGCGAGGGAATGAAAAATATATATGCATTAGAAAACGCTGATGTTTTAGACATTATTATTTCTGATAGATTTAAAAGAAATGTCAATGTTGGCGAAGTGATGCTTGCGTCTAATAATTACTATAATGGTCGTGGAGTTTATATAGCTGGTTTACCTTATTCACGTCAAAACGCAAGATTACTTTATAAAGCAATTTTATATGCCTGTAAAAAAGAAACAGAGTTAGAAAAAGCCTATTGCTCAAATATTAATGTTGAATGCAATTATTACTCAAACAAAAATACATATGTGATAATTAATAATTCGAATTCTAAAGAAACAACATTCTTCTATGATATTAACGGCAACAAAACAGATATCAATCTTGCTCCATTAGAAACTAAATGGATTAAGTGTGAATAGTTAATGAAAATTTATTAAATTTATACAAATATAAAAATTAACAAAGTTAACATTATATCAATCGTTGACATAATTACTTTTTCAATTTTGATTTAATATATTAATTGTGTTATAGAATAGGCATGATTTTAAATAAAAGTTGTAAATTCATTCTTTTGGGTGCTTTAGTAGTTCCTTTTAGTGCTGCTCTTATATCAGGAGCTATTGATAATACTTCAAAAATAAATGCTCAACCATCGTTTTCACCAACCTATCATAAATTTGAGTTGCACGATTTAACTAAAACGCTTAATAAAGACATTTTTACACATGTTTGTTTGGATTTGTCTTATCCTGCTCTAGGAGTCAACAAACAATCATCGTGGTTGTGCGATTTTGTTGGCTCTAATTTCTTAAAAGTCAATGGTTCTTACCTTCCTCAGGGAAGTTCTATAGGAGTAGATGCTTCTCAGGGCGATTCTCATTTTAGGTTTTATTTATATGAAAATACGATTCATTACACTGCTAATAGATATACAGTTTTAACTTTTAGCGGAACTCAACAAACATATAGCGGTGCTAATTTTTTAGTATCACCCTCACAATTTATATTTGATAACGTAACTAAACAGTTTGAGGTTTTTGAACCGGAAATTGAGATTACTACTGGAGAAGGTATTCAATTAGTTGATGGAATTTATTATATTGAGCCAGGCACTAATTTATCTTCTTTTATGGCCTCTGTCACAAATAATTTGGATAAGAAATTTGGCGATGTCTCAATCAGTTATACTTGTGAAAATTTAATCAATAATAAATTTGTAAAAAATGAAAAAGATGTACTTACTTCTTCAAAAATTACTGTAAAAGTTGACTGTAATTATGAAATTTTCGAATTTAATTACGATTTAAAAATTGGATATAGAGATTTTGAAATGCTTGAAGGTGCTGCAATTTCTTATGAAGGAAATTTAGGCGATATGTTAGTTGGCGCAGAGATTTCGAATACTGTACTTAATAAGTTTAATAATCCAACCTTTGGTGCTTTATTTGTAAAGACACAAGATTTGATAGATAACAACTTAGAACTAACACCTGAAAGTGTATTTCTATTCAAGGCGTAGACACCAATCACACTGATTTGTTTATTAAAAAACCAGGGCATTACGAAATGATGATGCTTTTCTATTCTCATTCATTTTCATTTTCCTTTCCACTTTATATTTCTTTAAAAATAAAAGATCAAAGAATAATGGAAGCTTTTTATGATTATGAAGTGCCATTACAGTGGCTACAAACTTTAACAACAGATGACAAAAAATATCAAAAAGGTGTGCAAATCCTTGATAAATGCATGAATTTTATTGATTTTAGAAATAGAAACAGTAAAGAATTTTTTGATTCTTTGATCGTTTCTCACAACGCATTATATAAAACTTTTTATAACGGATTTTGCGGAAAAGAAAAATTTGTTATTAATTGTGTGCCGCACTCACATATTGACGTTGCGTGGCTTTGGGATTTAGACCAAACAAAGCAGAAAGTTCAAAGAACGTTTTCAACTGTTTTGAGTTTAATGGATGAATACCCTAATTTTAGATACATGCATACCACGCCACAAGTTTTTGACTTCTTAAAAAAAGATAACCCTCGCCTTTATTCGAAGATCAAACAAAAAGTTAATGAAGGACAGTTTGAACTTGAGGGTGCAATGTGGGTTGAAGCCGACAATAATTTAGTAAGTGGTGAGTCACTTGTTAGGCAAATTTATTATGGACAGAAATTTTTAAATAAAGAATTTAATGTAAATTGTTCTGCGGTTCTTGAACCCGATGTTTTTGGCTATAGTGCCCAGCTTCCTCAAATAATGTCAAAATTTGGTTTAAAAAGATTTGTTACTGCTAAAATTGGATGGAATGATACAAACAGATTTCCATATGATACTTTTAATTGGATAGGATTGGATGGTTCCAAAATACTAACATATTTAATTTCGACATGCGATGCTAATCCTAGGGTTGGAATTAAAGATACTACTTACACTAATTATGTTGGAGAAATGACAGCAAGACAATTACTTGGAACCATCAATAGATATCAAAATAAAAATATAAATAATGTTTTGCTATCAACTATCGGTTATGGCGACGGTGGTGGCGGTCCAACAAGAGAAATGATTGAACGCGAAAAGAGGTGCACACAAATGGGTTGATGCAAGCAATGATAAATTTGGTCTTAGTTTAATAAAT
>JAKSVI010000021.1 GCA_024408095.1 Bacilli bacterium | reverse complement strand
TAAAACATTCAATTAGGTATTTTAATAATAAGCAAATAAGAGCTGTTTGGGATAATGACAAGTCAATCTGGTGGTATTCAGCAGTTGATTTTATCGCAGTTTTAGTAGACCCAAATTCTCCGCGTAGATATTGGAATAATGTTAAAGTGAGAAATCCTGAGTTGTCTTCATTTTGTGGACAACTGAAATTGTATGCTGATGATGGCAAAAAATATCTTTCCGATGTTATTAATGAAGAAGGGGTTAGGCTTTTAATTACAATAATTCCTTCAAAATATAAAAAAGAAATTAGTGATTGGATAAAAGGAATGCTTGATCCAATTGATGAGCAAAGCAAAAGAAAAGCTTATCAATTATACAAAACAGAACTTATTTCTAGTGATGAAATTGGGACAACTGTTTGTCTTCAAAAAATACATGCTTATTTATTTGAAGGATTATATCCTTTTGCTGGTCAAATAAGAACGAAGACAATCTCTAAAGGTGGTTTTGTGTTCGCTAACGGTGATTTTTTACCTCAAATTCTTCCAACAATCGATAGAATGTCTGAAGACACATTTGATCACATTGTAGAAAAGTATGTTGAAATGAATATTGCACATCCTTTTATGGAAGGTAATGGTAGATCAACAAGAATTTGGTTGAATTTAATCTTTAATAAGAATCTCAAAAAGTGTGTAGATTGGTCTAAGATAGATAAATCAGATTACTTTGATGCTATGAAAGAAAGCCATTTAAAAGATGATAAAATAAAATTCCTTCTCAAAAATGCATTAACTGATCAAATCAACAATAGAGAATTATTTATGAAGGGAATTGATACTTCATATTATTATGAGGAAGAATGAGGTGAACTCACTTTTTAGTTTAAGGGGTGGGCTTATTTACTATCGTTCCTGTCCATTATTGCCAAATGTAAAGAATGCATCATCCTGTTGCAAAATAGAAACACGAAAAAAATCTCTAATTTTCTTGGTTTAAGTTTTTAGTGTTGATTTTATATAGCAATAGACTCTTGAATGTTGAACAATGGGTTGCAGACAGAGCTAACGACCCAATTAATGAGTTCATCAAAGTCAGTGATGTTGAGTTGTAAATAGAAAAATATTAAAGTCGCTACATGAAAATGTGGTGACTTTTGGTATTATAGATATGTACGATTGAGGAAACTATATGCAACACGAATTGAGCGAAGGATTATTGTTAAATAAAGAAGGAAATTTAATGGAAGCAGGATATGCTTTTTCTTTGGTTAAAAAATATGATCGTTCAATGATTAAAGGCATGAAGTGGAGAATCAAAGAATGGGATTACTATTACATTGGTAATAAACATTGTGGAATTGCTCTCACAATTGCAGATAACTCATATATGTCGATGGGCAGTGTCTCATTCCTTAATTTTGATGAGAAAAAAGAAACAACAAACTCTTTGATGAAGTGGTTTACTTTTGGCAAACTTAATCTTCCATCAACTTCTAAAGAAGGAGATGTTTTCTTCGAATATAAAAACCTTAAAATGTCATTTAAACATGAAAATGGTAAAAGGCATATCAATGTCTATTTTAATGAATTTATGAAGGGTAAAAATTTAAGAGCCGATTTGTATCTAGATGAAACTAATCAAAACTCTATGGTAATTGCCACTCCATTTAAAAAGGATAAACATTTTTATTACAACCAAAAAATAAATATGCTTAAGTCGAGTGGATATGTAAAAATTGGCGACCAAGTCTTTGATTTCAATGATGAGACTTGGGGCGTATTAGATTGGGGTAGAGGAGTTTGGACATACTCTAATACTTGGTTATGGAGTTCACTAAGCGGTAAATATAATGGACATAGAATTGGCTTTAATTTAGGTTATGGTTTCGGGGATACAAGTGCTGCAAGCGAAAATATGTTCTTTTATGATGATAAAGCTTATAAGTTTGAAGATGTTAGATTTGATATCCCAATAGATAAATACGGAAACGATTCATACCTTGAACCATGGTTTTTTAGATCTTCAACTGGCGATATAAATCTAAAATTTACTCCTATTATCGATCGAAAAGCAAATTTAAATGCAGTAATTATCAAATCAAATCAACATCAGGTGTTTGGTACTTTTACCGGTTATGTTTTAATTGATGGAAAAGAAATATATTTTGAAGACATGCCAGGTTTTGCAGAAAAAGTACATAATGCCTGGTAAGTATTCTTATAAGACTAATTTTGAGTCGGTATTATATACACATCAAAAAACGTTATAAAAAGAAATATTATTAATTAAAACTTCGAAATAATCTAAAAAATATCACCCTAATTATTGACTTAATCGTTTTTGGTGATATTTTCTAATAGAATTAGATTGTTCATTAATCGCTATTTTTATACTATTATAAAAGATATAAGACATAGTTCTATCTAACTAAAGGAAGGGGTTTTATGAAATTCAACAAATTAAAGTTATTACTTCTATTTATAGTATTACCAGTCGTGGGATGCAATCAAAAAATTACTCATTATGTAGAATTTAAGAAAATCGCCACGAATCTATATGAAACGACTGTTTCTGATTATGATTATGATTATTTACTAAGTCAAAGATACACGAATATTGATTTTCTTAATGGCGGTTGTAGTGCGATAAGAAAAGGCAATTATGTCGGAAGAAATTTTGATTTTGTTTATGGAGATATCGGGGTCATTATTGTAAAAACTCCGCACACCAAAGATCGTTTTGCAACCGTCGCTGTAACAAGTGGTTTATTTTGGTTAACTACAGACGCTATAGAAAATAGAAAAATTAGTGATGACAAATTAAAAATATTGCCATTATGTGTCCTTGATGGAATTAACGAAAATGGCGTTATGATTGAAATTAACTGCGTAAATGCTGCAGATTTTGGAGGAAAAACAACTTCTACAAATAGTGGAGCACCTGAATTATCTCAATCAGTAGTTGTTCGTTATCTTCTTGATAAATCTACGAGCGCCGACCATGCAATTAGCTTATTAAGAAGTAAAGATATTGTTTCTAAATTAGAGATGGATGTCATGGGCTTAACATCTAAAGGTTTTGAAGTTCATTTCTTAATTTCTGACGCCAATAAATCTTATGTTGTGGAATTAAATAATTCGAAACCAGATAAAGAAAGAATGGTAGTGCTTGAATATCAAAAAGAAGCGATTATGACCAATTTTTATCTCCATGCTTCTGATATTAAAAATGATGTTTTTCCAGATCATTCACTTGGTGTAGAAAGATATAAAAAATTAGATCTAAACAAAGATAGTGTGGTCTCTTTGCAAACTTGCAAAGACATCATGCAATCAATAAAATACACCAATTCAAATCGATTAGATGGTGAATATACTCCTGGACTTGGATTAACATGCTATTCAGATCATCCAACTTTTGATGAGAATCCAATTTGTTATGGAAATTATAAGCAGCATATTCCAGAAATCGAAGCAAGCATGAAAATTGAAGGTGCATATACCACTAAATTTTTAAAAGGCGAAGTAAAAGACAATCCAAATATGTATTGGTGCACATGCTTCACTTCTTGTTACGACCTTCAAAATCTATCTTTTGATATTGCCATATATGAAAAATACGACCATTATTACCATTTTTCGTTAAAATAAATGCACAATTAATATAACTGTATTGCTTTATATATCTTAAGATACATAACACAGGAAATTATTAAACTTTCAAAATTAGAAATTTATTTGTTTCTGTCTCTTGCTTAATAGGCATATCCGCCTCTTTTATTGCAGCTATTTCAGTACCAAATAAACAAGATATGTCTTCCTTAACGATATCCTTTTTATGATGTTGACATAGGTGATTTTGATATAACGGACACGCCTTAAAAAATTACCCATGTGTTGAATTACAATATAACTACCTCATAAATTAAAGGTGGTGCCACATATGTTGGCAATCCAACATTAAATTTCTGCTCTTATAGTAAGAAAGGAACAATAAAAAATTTGCTGGTTAAATTATCGGATTAACTTTATCATTAGTTTATTTAATTGTAATCCATTTAACGAGCACAAGCGCGAACCTAACAAGAAGTTTTGCAACTACTCTTGCTGCTTTAGTTTTTTAAGCCATTACACAGAGAAAAATAGTTTTTTACGATTCGCACTAGGCTTAAAAATAGGATTATATCCTATTTCTTATTGATTCATTTGTAATTCATTGTATTATTATAATTTTATCATTAAAATTAATTGACGAATGAAAATAATTATATGCACAGTCACTTATCCCTAATTAATCTAAGTTTTAAGAAACGATGTATAACTAAGAACTAAGATGACTCTATATATTATTATTGGAATCGGCACTGCTTTATTGATTGTGGCAATCATATTAATTAGTGAGAAATTTAAAACTCGTTAATATCGCAACCTACTTAACAATCATTTCTAGCAATCGAAAAATTTAAGCAATCATCTAAATATCTACATGGCAAAATATATAAATAAAACCAAAAGAAAGAAGGAATAAAAAATGAAAAAAACATTAATGTTTCTAATCATCCCGTTATTATTGACGTTAACATCTTGTAACAAAAAAATATTGAGTGCAGATGTCGTTGTTTTTGCAAATTCTATTTATACCTCAAATAAAAATTGTGAATTTGTAGAAGCTTTCGCTATTAAAGATGGAAAATATGTTGCTGTTGGTTCCAAAAAAGATATCTCTCTTTATATAGATAATAACACTAGAGTTTATAACGCAAATTTTGTTATGCCTGGTGCTATTGAATCACATGGTCACTGGATATTAGATCAAGCATTCAAAATTGGATTCTATATTAACCCACTAACAAGCGACAATCAACCAAAAAAATATGAACAAATTGTCAATGAAATAATTGAATATCGTAAAAACAATCCTACTATTACAGCTATTTATGGATATGGGCCTGATGTTTCTGTTAATGGGCTTCCAGATCTTAAATTATTTGATGATGCTTTTCCAGACATTCCAATATTCATTTCAGAAAGTTCGCTTCATGGCGCAATTTTAAATTCAAAATGTTTTGAAGCCGCTGGTGTGTTAAAAGAAGATAAAGACGGTATTCCAATTGATAGAGATGAGAATGGCAACGTAATTGGAATAGCAAGAGATGAGGCTTGCACATATATACGTAATAAAATTTATGGTGCATTATTGCCGTCAGATTTATATCAAGATGCTGTTAAACTTGCTATTAAAAACTTAAATTCAAATGGTTATGTTATTCATTATGATACATGGTCAAATTTCGATGGTACAGATGAAATGTACAAAGCCATTCATGCATTAGATGAAAAAGGTGAATTAAACGCAATTCTTGCTAGTGCATATTGTATTGAATCTTATGAAAAAAATAAAAGCAGTTCAATGATTGACCATGCCGTTAATTTAAAACAACAATACGAAAGTGAACATTATAAGCCTAACTTTTTAAAGCTTTTCGCTGATGGTATCGTAGAAATGGGCACTGGTTATATGCTTGAAGAATATAGAGAAAAGAGTTTAGGTCACGGAACTAGAATATGGGAACCAGCAAAAATGACCGAGATGGTTAATGAAGCAAATTCAAAAGGTTTACTAGTTCATGTCCACACAATGGGAGATGCTGCCGTTAGAGAAGCAGTAGATGCATTTATTGATTCTAATAAGAATAATGGGTATGCAAGAAATTCTATAGGACACGTAGCATTTATCGATAAACAAGAACTCCAAAAAATTAAAGATAATGAAATTGGTGTAACTAGTGGTGCAAACTGGAGCTCTCAAATTACAAATGAAGAAATAGAAATGAGTTCAACCTTATATTCAGAAGACGTTTTGAGAAACTTATATCCGTACAAAGAATATATTGATATGAAAATTCCAGCTGCATTGCACACTGATAACCCGTGTTCGCCTGGAATTCTTGATGTTTTTGGCTATATGCAAGTAATGTTAAATGGTATTGATCATTCAAAGCCTACCGAAGGAACATTTCCACGTCGATCAAAATTCGTAACAGTAAAAGATGTGATTAATATGTTTACTATCAATGGAGCATGGATGAACAATCTAGAAAAAGAAAGAGGCTCAATTGAAGTTGGTAAATATGCTGACTTTATATTTGGTAGTGAAAATCCATTTACACAAAATGTTAATGATGTCTGGAATATTCAAGTAACTGATACATTCTTTGAAGGCAATCGGGTTTACAATATCAACGAAAATAATTAACTTTTGCGCTAAAATTCAGTAAAAGTCTCAAAAAAATAAGTGTCTAAATAGATTATAACTTACAATAAAAAGATTTGTATTTTTCAATAACAATCTAGTTATTAATTAACTGGGTTTAAAAATATTGAAACGCTTATTTTTTTATTATAAAATAAATTGAATATATACATAGGAGGCTTTTACATGACTAAGCATCGAAAACTGAACTTTGCTGGTATTGGCACATTATTCTTAATAGCAGCTGGCTTAATTGTTTCTACAACTTCGTCTCTTTCTAATTCGTTTTTAAAAACATTTAGTAACCCAAGCGAATATTGTTTGGAATTAAATAAAAATAATAAATTTACTGAAGATGAGGCTGGAACTTGGGATAATCCAAAAACCGAAGGAACAATTATCACAAGAAAAACTACTAGTGGGAACGACATTAATTTTATTATTTCAGGTAGTAGATCATTAACAAGCGCTGAAAACAACGTTTGTATTATCCGAAACAATGGGGGCTGGTTTTGTAATGAAACCCCATTATCTGGATTATATAAAATAGAAATTAATTGCTCTGCGGGTCAAACAATTAGATTAGATTTTGGTTCTACGTTGCCTCTTGATGGATATAACTATTCACAAATGCCAGACAAAGTCTCATATAGAACTAATGAATACACAGGATCCAGTTCTTATTCAATTTCGCTTCCTGAAGGACAATATTTTTCATATTTTAGATTGCAAGGTATTTCCTCAGAAAATAACTGGATCGGTTCATTCAAAATGTACTACACATGTTTTGACCAACATGAGCACAGCTGGGAACATGTTGATAGAATACCTGCGAATCGTGGAAATAATGGATTGGATGAACACTATATTTGCAATTTATGTGGAGCATTATTAGATAAAAATAACCAACCAACGACAATCGATAACATTACATTAACATCAGTATTATATTCTGAGGACGCATGCGAGCAACAACACAATTATGAACTTAATAGAAGCATAGGCCTTAACGAAATTATTACAATTGATGTTTTGGTAGAAGATGATGGTGTGGCTAACGCGGTATATATCTCATTATTAGATTCTGCTCATTGGGCAAGAACAAGCAATATTAAGGTTTATATTGATGGTTCTTGGGAATTTACGGACACAGTTGGGCAGAAAAAGAACTTAGGCGTTACAAAACTCGGAACCACCGAAGATAATTATTTTAGATTCGAATTAGATTTATCTTTAATGGATGTAGAAGCTGGTGCGACCTCATTTGACAGATTGACATTCTATAAATGGAAACACAATAGTGCAAAAGTCGAAATAAATGCCGAAGGCATCGCTTTAGTTAGAGGCTATAAATATTTAGGGGGTAAAGACTATTCTGTAAATCTTACTCCAGAACCAGAATTCGATCTTTTAACTGTAAATATCGATGTTCTATTCATAGGAGACAAGCCTCAATCAGATTCCTTCCTAAGAATTATGCTTGGAGATGGATGGGACTCTTATTTTGGTTATTTTAAAATAACTAGAGATGGTATTTATGATGATAAATTAAATACTAAGTTAGAATTTGTAACAGTCAGTAAACTTGATGATGGATTTACTCGTTATTCAATATATATTAATGATTTATATAAAGCTGGCATTGTTACTGCAACCACACCAAAATATTTCAATTTGTTTTATATTCACAAATGGTCAAAAGAACAAGCATATATTGATTTCTCATATGTTACTCATGATCATGAATTAGAACATTTTGATCGAGTTGAACCATTTAGAGAAGCCACAGGTAATATTGAATATTATAAATGCACTGATTGTGGAAGATATTTCAATGCTGATATGGAAAGAATTTCGGAAGAAGATACTTTGTTAGATTCAAGATTGATGTATTTTGATAACACAACATTTCCACAAAACGGTGAAAGCTTAAAAATAAATTTAGATAAAGAATATCAAACAAATTGGGGTGATACATTCATTATTGATTTTAAAATTCAACCAGACACACAAAATGAAATTGGATTTTTGATTGGCGATAATTCAAATGCATATTTTGGTAAATTCTGGGTTGAAACAAAAAACAATAAAGATGCTAAACTTCAAGGAAGTTACGGAGATGGTGTAACTGCTGCTTTAACTACTGATGGTTATCTAAGAGTATCTGTTATTTTAGATAAAACAAAAATAGCATCAAATAGACAAAAAAATCCTGATAATATCACAACATTTGACTATGTAGAAATTTGTCCAGGTATTGATTATAAAACATGTACCGCAGAAGTGGAGATAATGCCAGTAAAAGGTGATATCGCAAGAGGTATTAAATTCACTGCAGGTTTTGGCACAATCAATTTTAACAAAACCTTTATTGGTAAAGATTACAATGTAATTGTTGATGTATTCTTTACATCATCTATTTCCGATAGATTAAGTTTCATTATCGGCAACTGGGAAGATACCCAATTAGGATATTTCAATCTCTATCCAACTTCTAAAACTGGTGATTATGATGGATTGTCTGTTGAAATATTAAAGGATGGATATATTCGTTTCTCTTTTTGTCTAAAAGAGGTTACTAAATTTAATGATAGTAAAACTGGTTCTGATGCCAGTATCTTTAAGTTTTTGCACATTGATAGTAGACAAGGATTTTCAACAGCTACAGGATTCATAGATATTAGATATACACCAACTGTTGATGATAATCCAATTATGGAGGATATTTATGAATAAGAAATTTTTAAAATTAGGAGCTGGTGTTTTAGCCTCCTCATTATTAGTGGGTTCATTATTTATCTTCCCAAAAAATGAAGAAGTTATAACTAACGCTGGTGATCTCAGTTATACAATTGATAACTTTGTTACATGTGAAAATTGGCATAATTCTGGAAAAGGTTTCGAATTAGAATTCACATTTGATCCCGTTTCAGTAGAATGTAAAAATTCTTTCTCTGTTCTTGATGGCACTAACAAAGATAAAAGATTAAGCAATTATGCTTCATTACAATTCCATACAGATGGCTCTGTTACTTCTGATGTCGGCAATGTCGTTAAAAACGAAAATTCTTATTCCTTATATGTTATGTTTGAGGATATGAGCATAAATACATCTGAAGGCGCTACCGCAGATATGACAGTAACTAAAATTAATTTTAAATGGGCCGATATAAAAATTGAAAGAATTGAAGCTAGACTAATTGATTCTAAACTATTAGTACTAGAACAAGGCAAAATAAGAGATTCACAATTAGATGATAATCATGCCTTATCTTTCTCAGGCTTTATACCTAACTATGAAAAAAATAAAAAATACGGTATGGCAATTGTACCAAGCGAATATATTGGCAATCTTAATGCAAATTATTGTGAAGTTTGGAAACAATCTATGATGAGTTATTCAGAAACTTATGTAAATCCTACCGTTATAACCGATGGTGAACTTTTACAAAAATATGGTTCTGGATACATCGCAAAAGCATCTCTAAACGTTAAAGAAAATAATTATTTAAGAAATTTTGTTCCTGTTTTCTTTGTTGAAGACGAAAGTGGAAACAGACGTTACGCAAATAACATTAATTTTGTGCGAACCTCTTTATATAAAGTTTCGAGCAAAGCTATTATCGATAATGATTCCTCTTTAAGCGAAAGCGCTAAAGAATATGCCAAAAACATATTAAAAACCGTTGAAACCAAATCACCCAAAATGACAATTGCAAACGTTACAGCTAATGTCATTCCAAATAGTGTTCAAGTTAAAAAATATGATACATTCTCAGCCACTGATACAGTTTTAAGATTTAAAGCTGCAAAGGCAGAAACAGAAACTGCTCAATTGGTGATGACTTCTTCTTCAACAATTGATACCACTTTCTTTGCTGGAACTACTGATTTTGTTAATGATTCTTATAGAATCAGTTCTGATAATGTTGAAGTTGATTTTGAAAAATATATTAATATTACCTCCAATTGGAGTGCAACTGATGAACATACGAAATATTTACCAAAGATGTATCCTGATGGATATACACAATTAGATCTCGGTGAATGGCCTGATCAATTGATTCCAATGGATGTCGCTGTTAGAACTGCACAAAATAGATTTTTTGAAGATACAGAATCAAATTCTAATCAAGGACTTTTCTTTAGACTATCTGTTCCAAAAGATGCTCCAGCTGGTGTTTATAGTGGCAGACTCGCTATCAATATTAAAGGAAAAGGTATGTTATACATTCCTACCGAACTTACTGTATTAGATTTTTCATTAGAAAATAGAAAACAAGCCAATACTTTCATTAATATTGATAGACCTCAATTAGGCGCCTTGTATGGCGATAAAGCCCAATATCAAGATTTATCTAACCCATATTTTAACTCTGCTAATAAATTCTTAAATGACCGTGGAATTGGCTCAGGTATTATAAATAAACGTCTATCTAGAAGAGGAGATGTGGAAGCATATATCAAATCCTTAAAAGAATTTATATCAAACTCCAAGACGGATACATATGCTTTAGTGCCTAATTTCGAGCCAATTAAAATGAAATGGACATATAAAACTAGTAAATGGAGCGCTACAAAAACCGTCGACATGACTGGCGATAATGCTGAAGAAGTTTTTGTTTCAGATACATTTGAATATGAAGAAAACGGAGATAGATATTATAAATTAGGATTAAAAGAAATATTAACTGACTTAGTTAACGCATCAACAGATGATCTAGATTTACTTAAAAATGCAGTTTTATTTGATGCACATGCTGATGAACCAGGTAAAGATACTCTTTATTTGAGAAACATTTTGAATTACAACTCCCTACGTTGTTCGATAGATTATGTGCTTCAAAATTGTGATTTTACAGGCAAACCAGGAGTGAGAAATTCATTAAATAATTTATTCTATATGTGTACTGCCGGACCAGAAGTGCAATTCGTTGGTAAAGGTACAACAAATGCTATAAATGATGTTAAAAGCATTTCTAATGTTGTTGGTGGCACACATAGTTCATGTTCAACAATGAGTGATATCAAGTACACCGAACTTACAAATTACACACCAAATATGATGTGGACATGGGATCATAAAGAAACTCATGGTGGTGGTCAGTGTTATGATGCTTTAGCAAAAATTTATTCTGGTGAAGATACGAGTAAAACCATTTGGGAATATACTTGTGTTCAACCTGTTTCTCCATATCCATCATTTACATTAAATACTCCAATGATTAAAACAAGAGCAAACAGATGGAGACAATTTGATTTAAGATTCCAAGGACAATATTTCTATATGGCTAATAGAACGCAAGATTATTATAACAATGTCTCGTATCCTTTAACTGAGGAGGAAATACTTAATAGAGGCGTATATTACGAAGGTGCTTCTTCTGACGGTTTGTTAATGTATCCATGTCATGATACTTATGGCTACGCTCAAAAAGGATTATACTGGTTCTCATCATTACGATTAGAAAATACCGCTGAAGGAAATGATGATACTAACTATATGATTCTAGCTAAGGAATTGATTTCAAAATTACCAACTCAAAATCAACAAATGTATATGTCTAGATTGTCAGAAATCTGCAAAATGTTAAGCACAAATAATAATCCATATTATGTGACGGGTGATCCCTCTGTTTTAACGAATGCAAGAGATAATTTGATCAATTTGATTTTAGAAATTAAATAATTTTTAGCAACAAAAATAAAATGCTTATATGATAACTATGGAGGTTATTTATAAGCTTTTTTATTGTGAGACAATTTGTTTTTTTCCGTCTAAATATTTTGTATAAATAATAATTAAAAAAATTAATAGTTTTACAATAAAATACGCAAATTCCACATAATTTTTATGATTTTCATTAATTTTTACAATTTACATAAAATTTTTATCAATCACATTTAAGTTTAATATCATTTTAATTTTTTGGAATTGTTTATAATGTAGTAGGTTATAAAATTTTAAATATGTCTCACTTTTTTTACACGATATTGTTTTGTTGCCAAACAACAATAACATTGTTAATACAAATAAACCTATAAGCAAAAATAAGGTTATCGGTGAGGCATTATAATTAAAAATTATATTGATTTAGTAAAATGTATTCTTTATTATATAAAAGATGAAACAAAATAATATCAAAAACAAATTTATCGTTTTATCAATCCTATCTACTATTTGTTTTTTAGTGTTCATTTTGGCATATTGTTTCCTATTTAAGGATAATATTCAATACGCTTTTGCTGAACCATTTAAAACGATGGGAAATTTTATTACTGCGAATGTTATTGAAGTTGCCATGCTCATTGTTATGTATGGTTTCATTATTTTCTTATTTGTGCTTTTCTTGGTTGTAATATTCTCAAAGAAGAATTTTGGCCTAAAGGTCTTAAATGTCATTTTATCTGGCATGGGAATCTTGGTTGCTATATATGGAATTCACGGATTCTATCAATTCAATTTTATTCAAAACTTTGATTTATCCGCTAAGTTGTTTGCTCAAAGCGATGTAACCAATGGTATTTATGCTTTATTTATTCCTATTTTTTGTGTTTTAACTATTCTCTTTGTTATTCTTGCTACTTGTTATAGTGAATTTGCAATTGTAAGAAAGCCAAAACCGCAACCAGTTGCCAGCCCGATTATTAACAAAGTGGCTCCTATCGCACAACCACAACCTGTGATACAACCTAAGCTTGCTAAAGCAACTAATAAACCTGTTATTAATGCAGATAAGTTACTATTTGATGCTTTAATGCAATTAAAAACTGAGCATGCAGTTGCACAAGCTGTTAGAAATGCTCCAACACCAAAGAAGAAAAGAAAAATTGTTATTGTTCCAACTAATATTCCAAATACGGGAGTTAGCTGTGCGCAGTACTATGGTACTAATGTTCATGCAGACGTTTCTGTTCCTGGCCTTGCCCCAGGTGATATCGATATTGAGGTGAAGTGATATGACTAAGGTACAGATTTTACGAAGGATTTTCTTTATTGGCGCTATTTTGGCCTCTGTTACACTTATTGCTAGTAGTGTTTTTACTTTACTAAGTTATATGAAAAAAGAAGATAACAAAATTTACGATCAAATAGGTGTAAATGATGATTATCAATCTACCAAAATGAATTTAGCGCATGACACTATATTCCCTGGTGAAAGCAAAACATATGAAGTTAAAATTACATCTCAATTAGTGGAAAGAGTTAAATATTCAATTGTGTTTGAGAACCATGTATCTAGCAAATATGACTCATATTTTTATGTTTCTGTTAATTCTGATGGAGATTTACCATATATTAACAACACATTGGATCAAATTTTTGATAGAAATTATGGAATATACAATAAAGTTTTAGATTCTTACGAAACTAAGGTTTTTACTTTTACATTCTCTGTTTTAAAAGGACTTAGTACTGAGGCTGAATTTAATTTTGATGTTGTATTTAAGGCTGAAGGGAAAATTATTTATTAAATATGAAAAACGAACAAACAATAAAAAAGAAATTTAACGGTAGACGCACAATTTTAGGTGTTGTTGAGTGGTCAATAGTGATTATGTGCGTCGGACTAGTCGCATTTATTGCTATTTTTGCTAGTAAAAAACCAACACCAAATACTTCCGCTTCTTTCTTTGGATATGAAACTAGATTAGTTGTGTCAGGTTCTATGGATCAGCCCAATGAGAGTTATTATCAAGATAAAGATTGGTCTATTAAAAGAGTTAGAGCTGGTAGTTTGGTATTTATTAAGTCCACAAATAGCATTAGTGATGTTAAAGTTGGTGATGTTGTTACATTCCAATATCAATTTGACAGCAGTCAAGCTTTAGAAGTTGTTACCCATAGAATTATTTCAATTGAACCAGATCTTTCTGATCCGGATACTTTTTGGATTACAACTCATGGTGACAACAACCAAGAAGGCGCTGTTGAAGTTATTACAAATGGTAACCTTATAGGAAAAGTTGTTGGAACCTCATATGCCCTTGGTGTTCTATACACCAATGTCTTTAGCAACAAAGCTGTTATGTTGGTTATCATATTAACCCCATGTTTAGGCTTGATTGGCTATGAAATTTATAAAATAACTAAAATTGTTAAAGAAGATAAAGACGAAAAGAAAGTGGCTGGCGCTTTAACTAAGGAAGAAGAAGAGATTTACGACTTAGAAAAGCAACTTGCCGAACTTAAAAAGAAGAAAAAGTCTAAATCAAAGTCCAAAGGAGGAGATAAAAAATGATTATTTTAGCTTCTCTTGGCGAGACGATGTGGTATGTCATGTTCATATCCGCCATTTTATTATTATGTTTTTGTCTCGTTTTATTTATCTTACATTTTGTAGATAAGAAAAACGATTCAGATAAATCTGATGAAAAAAATTCCGGAAAATCATCAGATAAAAAATCTTAAAAGAAAGGAGGGAAAACCATGAAAAAGAAAAGCAAAATCTTAATTGCAACCAGTGCTATGGCACTTCTCGCTGCTGGTGGTATCGCTATCGGTACAACAACTGCTCTTTTTACAAGACAAACAACAAGCAACGTCCATATTAATTCAGGTTCATTAGATGTTGGTTTCTATCTCAAACAAATGATTGTCGACGTTTTAGATCCAGCTACTGGAGCTATTATTGAAGATAAAGAAATTGATTTAGCCCACACCGAACCATATAGCCAACATTGGAGACCGGCAAAAAATGCTATTGATTTAGGTCCTCAAGGATATCAAGGTAATTTTACTTTTGATAACTTTATGCCAAGCATGAAAGGTAAGCTTGTGTTTGTTGTTGAAAATAATAGCGCTATCGCGATCGATATTATTATGAACGGAACAAAAGCAGGTACATGGGGCGAATTTAACCCTCAAAAAACTCCTGGTACTGCAATGGAAGAAGCTGACTTAGCAGTCTTATTAACTACAACCCCCTGGTCAACTTTGACCACAGTTAATAAAGGAGCTTCTGTTGAAGGTACTTTAGAATTCACATTTGATAAAGACGCTGGTAATGAATACCAAGGCTGTGCATTCACAATTGATTCTATTATTACCGCAACACAAGTGTCTGCACACAATAGCTAATTTTTAATCCCTACAAACCCCAATTTTGAAAAGAAAGGAATTATTCTTAAATGAATAAAAAAATTATCGCTCCGATAGTTTCTATCGCTGCTTTAGCTGCGGTGTCTATCGGTACTACTTATGCTTTGTTTACCGACAAAAAGTCGGCCGAAGTATCAATTTTAGCTGGTAAAGTTCATGTAAGCATGGAATCTAGCGTTAATTACGCTCTCAGTCGCTATGAGGATGCTCCTCCATTTGATGCGATTGCTAATGCTCAGACTCTTTTATCAGAACATACAGCTGTTTACGAGAATAGTAATACAGCCGATGTAACAAATGTTAATGAAAATGTTATGGTCACTCTCGATAGAATGACACCAATGGATAACATTTCTTTAGGAATTACTGCCACAAATTCAAGTAACGTCAATATTAAATGGCGTACAATTGTTGAATTAGAAGGCGAATTAATTCCTGCATTAAATATCAAATTTAACGGAAAAGATTATTCAAGTAGTTTAACTACACATCAAGAGATTGTTTCAAAATGGTCTCCAGTTACTGATAGTTCAGTTACTAAATTACTAGATAACGCTGAATTATATATTGCATTCCCAAGTCATGATGATGATGGTTCTTTTGATAATCAATTCCAAGAAAAAACAGGTTCAGTAAAAGTTAGAATTGAAGCAATTCAAGGTAACGCTAAAACTGAAGATCCTCACGATGTAGAATTCGGTTTCTACGATTCTTATATTGAGGATGAAGGCTTAGAAACTGAACACTGGGTTCATGAAATTAAAACTGCAGAAGAATTTAGAAATATTTTAGACTCTTCTGAACATGAATCTAAAACAGGTAGATTAGATTATCCTGGTGCTCTTGATAAAGATACAGTTTATTTACTTAAAAACGATATCGATTTTTCCGGAGCTGTTTGGGCTACACCTGAATTAATTGAAGATGTTAATAAATATCCATTTGTTGGCCACTTGGTCGGTGATGGAAGTGGTGTTAAACTCTCCAATGTACACGTTGTTAATGGAACAGGTGTTGCAGATAAAGGTATAGGCGGAGAAGGTGAAAATGCTGTTAATAACACATTCTGTTTCTTTTGCCGTGCAGCAAACGCTACATTTGAAAATCTTATTTTAGATGATTGTACAATTAATAATGCGGCTGCTGATAAATGTGCTCTTCTTGTCGCAGGAAATAAAACAACTGAGGCTGAATATCAAACAGAATTAGATGATCCTGACTTTAGACTTGAATATATCGAATTTAAAAACATCACTGTCAACAGCACATGTAACTTATCAGGCTCTGATAGTGTTGCTCCAATTGCAGCGGTTTTACGTAGATACACAAAGAAAATTAATTTTGAAAACATCGTCAATAATGCTGATGTTTTCGGAAGCAAACAATCTGTCGCTGGTATTTTAGGTCAAACATCTCAATGTGATGGAAATACTTGTATGATTACATTCACCAATTGTGTTAACAATGGTGAAATAAAATCAGGTGGACATTTAGCTGCTGGAATTTGTTCAAATTTCAACAACAATCATATTACCGTCACTAATTGTGTTAATAATGGTGCTATTAAAATCATGACAGTAGGAAACAATCAAATTGGTGCTATTGGTTCTGGATTTAATGCACAAACAGAACTTATTAACTGTTCAAATACAGCCTATCTATATTCTAAAGGTTCAAGCGTTAGTGAGTGCAATGTCGAAAAACAAAATGTTTGCTACGACGGATTAACAAGAGATCAAGTTATTAAAGCAAATTATGTCGAAAGATTCTTACGTGAATGCACAGATCCAGTCGTAAAAGTTAGCTTAGATACCGTTCCTGGAAAATTAGATGTTTCTCTTGAAGGAACAGCTGATCACTTCTCATTAAATGTCTCTTGTGTTAAAGATGATGTTTTAATGGCTACAAATACCGTTGATGCAACTCGTTGTGGTTCACATTCATTATTTACAGTAAACAATTTATCGTTAGATGAAGTTAACGGATATAGTCAAATTACTCAATTAGGTTATTTCACACCTGGATTAGCATATGATGATATCATTAACAATCACTATCCAAGACAAGACACATTCACTAAATATCTTTTAGGATATGAAAATTATGGTGAAGAAGGCTATGAACCAGGATATGGTGTCAATAGCAATGGTGGATACTTCATTTACGATAATACTGGTGCAACAACTTATTACCAAGCATTAGGATATTTCCGTCAAGGAATTATTTATACTGTTTGTGCTTACGATGCTGACAACAATGTTATTGCTGTTGGTACTGCAAGAAATCAAAAATGGGTTGCTGGACAAGACTACATTATTGATGTTATTCCATACGTCCCAGAACTCTAATTTTAAAAACCGAACCATTTAAAATTTTTAAAAATTTTAGAAACTAACGAATGGATTCACTAAGGTTGAGGAAGCAATTCTTCAACCTTTTTAATTATGAGTGACGTTTAAGCGTCGCTCACATAAATCCGCCTGCTACGCGGGCGAGA
>JAKSVI010000020.1 GCA_024408095.1 Bacilli bacterium | reverse complement strand
CTCAGACTAAATGCAGGATTTCGAGCGAAACCGGAATTTACTTTAAGAATTCACATTTTTCACACTTTTTTCATTTTTTTCTTGCGTGATATTCTTTATATCTATATTATATATAAGCGTGTGTGTTTCTAGACACCACAAGACCTGATGGTCAATTTTTTAAAGAAAATATTGATACACCCGGTTCCGTGGACAAGTACACACTTAACAAAAAAGGAAATAATTGAAAGGAGCAATATAAATGCCAACAATTAATCAATTAGTCCGTGAAAGTCGTAGAACTGCCACTACAAAAAGTAAGGCACCAGCTCTTGGCAAAAGATGGAACTCATTAAAGAAAAAAGAAACTGATCAACCATCTTCTCAAAAAAGAGGTGTTTGTACCCGTGTCGGCACTATGACACCTAAGAAACCTAACTCAGCTTTAAGAAAATACGCCCGTGTGCGTTTGAGCAATGGTTACGAAGTCACTGCATATATCGGCGGTGAAGGACACAACTTACAAGAACACTCTACCGTTATGATTAGAGGTGGACGTGTTAAAGATTTACCAGGTGTTCGTTATCACATTATTCGTGGAACACTTGACTGCGCCGGAATTGAAGCCCGTCGCCAAGGTCGTAGCTTATATGGTTCTAAAAAACCAAAAGCTGCTAAATAGTTAGAAGGAGGAATATTATGCCACGTAAAGGAAGCGTTGCAAAACGTGATGTGTTACCAGATCCAATTTATAACTCAAAATTAGTAACACGTTTAATCAACAAAATTATGATTGATGGCAAAAAGGGAACTGCTCAAACAATTCTTTATACCGCCTTCAACAAAATCGAAGCAAAAACCGGAAAACCTGCCATGGATGTCTTTGCTACAGCAATCAACAACATCATGCCAGAAGTCGAACTTAAAGTTCGTAGAATCGGTGCTGCAAACTATCAAGTCCCAACTGAAGTTTCTAAAGAAAGAAAAGTCACATTAGGACTTCGCTGGTTAGTTAATTATTCCAGATTAAGAAATGAAAAGACAATGGAAGATAGATTAGCTAACGAAATTATCGACGCCGCTAACGGAACTGGTGCTTCTGTCAAGAAGAAAGAAGACACCCATAAAATGGCCGAAGCCAATAAGGCTTATGCTCATTACCGTTGGTAATAGGAGGCTAATAACATATGGCACGCGAATTTGACTTAGCTCATACACGTAACATTGGTATTATGGCTCATATTGATGCCGGTAAAACCACAACTACAGAAAGAATTCTTTATTACACTGGTAAAATCCATAAGATTGGTGAAACCCACGAAGGTGCCGCCACAATGGACTGGATGGCTCAAGAGCAAGAAAGAGGTATTACAATTACTTCAGCTGCTACTACAGCTTTCTGGAAAGGCAATCGTATTAACATTATCGATACTCCAGGGCACGTTGACTTCACAGTTGAAGTTGAACGTTCTCTCCGTGTTCTTGATGGTGCTATTACTGTTCTTGATGGAAAAAATGGTGTTGAACCACAAACAGAAACAGTTTGGAGACAAGGTTCAAAATATGGCGTTCCTAGAATTGTCTTTGTTAACAAACTAGATGCAATTGGTGCAGACTTTGAAATGAGCGTTCGTTCATTAAAAGAACGTTTAGGTGCTAATGCTAAAGCTGTCCAAATCCCGATTGGTATCGAATCAACCTTAAGAGGATGTGTTGATATTATCGAAAGAAAAGCATGGGTCTACGGTCCAGATGATATGGAACCACACGAAGAAGCTGTTCCAGCTGATTTAGTGGATTCAATGGAAAAACATCGTGCCGATTTAGTTGAAACTATCGCTGCATTCGATGATGACTTTATGATGAAAGTCCTCGATGGTGAAGAACCAACAGTGGAAGAAATTAAATCTGTCATCCGTAAAGCCGTTTTGACTGGTGAATTCCACCCAGTCTTCTGCGGAAGTGCTTACAAAAACAAAAATATTCAACCACTCCTTGATGGTGTTGTTGATTACTTACCAAGCCCACTTGATATCCCAGCCGCAAAAGGGACAGATGATATGGGCAATGAAGTCGCTTGCAAACCAGATGATAATGAACCTTTAGGTGCATTAGCATTCAAAATTGCTACCGACCCATTCATTGGTAGATTAGCTTATGTCCGTGTTTATAGCGGTACATTAAAATCAGGTTCCTATGTACTTAATAGTACAAAAGGTGAAAAAGAAAGAATTGCTCGTGTCGTTTTGATGCATAGTAATCACCGTCAAGAAGTTGAAGAACTTCATGCTGGAGATATCGGTGCTGTTGTTGGACTAAAAAATACCACAACAGGAGATACTCTCTGTGATGAAAAAAAGAGCATTGTCTTAGAAAAAATGGAATTCCCAGATCCTGTTATTGAGGAAGCTGTTGAACCAAAAACAAAAGCTGACCAAGAAAAAATGGGTATTGCGTTGCAAAAGCTCGCTGAAGAAGATCCAACCTTCAGAGTTAGAACCAATGCCGAAACAGGTCAAACAATCATCGCTGGTGTCGGTGAATTACACTTAGACATTATCGTTGATCGTATGAGAAGAGAATTCAATGTCGATGTTAATGTTGGAGCCCCACAAGTTGAATATCGTGAAACAATTCGCGGTACTGCTGAATGTGAAGGCAAATACATTAAACAATCCGGTGGTCGTGGACAATACGGTCACGTTTGGATCAAATTTGAACCAAACCCAGGAAAAGGATTCGAATTTGTCGATGCCATCGTTGGTGGTAGTGTTCCGAGAGAATATATTAAACCAACTCAAGATGGATTAGTGGATGCCTTAGATAGAGGTATGATTGCAGGCTATAAAGTCATGGATGTTAAAGCCACATTATTCGATGGTAGTTACCACGATGTTGACTCTAGCGAAGCTGCTTACAAAATCGCTGCAAGCTTAGCCCTCAAAGAAGCTGCTAAAAAATGTAATCCAGTTATTCTTGAACCAATCATGAAAATTGAAGTTACAGTTCCTGAACAATATTATGGTGATGTCCTTGGTGATATCGCCCGTCGTAGAGGTCTTGTTACCGGTGAATCTCAACGTGCTAACGCTAAGATCATTGAAGCAGAAGTACCACTCAGTGAAATGTTTGGATATGTTACCGACTTACGTAGTATGACACAAGGTCGTGGTAACTATACAATGACATTCGATCACTATGGTGAATGCCCAAGATACGTCCAAGACGAAATTATCAAAAAGAACGGAATGCCCGCTCGATAATATTTAAACCCAATAATTATTACCAATAGATTGGTATTGATTATAAAAAAACATTGCTATATATTAAATATGTTGAATTCATTTATTGAAAGGAGAAATTCAAACAATGGCAAAAGAAAAATTTGACAGAACAAAAGAACACGTTAATATTGGTACCATCGGACACGTTGACCATGGTAAAACAACATTAACTGCTGCTATTACTACTGTCTTAGCAAAGAAAGGCTTATCTGAAAAGAAAGCATATGATCAAATCGATGCTGCCCCAGAAGAAAAAGCCCGTGGTATTACAATTAACACCGCACACATTGAGTATCAAACCGCAAAACGTCACTATGCACACGTCGACTGCCCAGGGCACGCTGACTATGTTAAAAACATGATTACCGGTGCTGCTCAAATGGATGGTGCTATCTTAGTTGTTGCCGGAACTGATGGCGTTATGCCACAAACACGTGAACACATCTTACTTGCTCGTCAAGTCGGTGTTCCTTCAATCGTTGTCTTCATCAACAAGACAGACTTAGTCGATGATCCAGAATTATTAGACTTAGTTGAAATGGATGTCCGTGATCTCTTAAATAGTTATGGCTTCCCAGGAGATGATACTCCAGTTATCCGTGGTTCAGCTCGTGCTGCTATCGACGGAGATGCAAAAGCTGAAGAAGCTGTTATGCAATTAATGGATGCTTGCGATTCTTATATCCCAGCTCCACAAAGAGATGTCGATAAACCATTCTTACTCGCCATCGAAGATGTTATGACCATTTCTGGACGTGGTACTGTTGTTACAGGCCGTGTTGAAAGAGGTCAAGCAAAACTCAATGACGAAGTTGAAATCGTCGGTATTAAAGAAACACAAAAATCAGTTATTACAGGTCTTGAATCATTCAGAAAGACATGTGATTACGTTACCGCTGGTGATAACGTTGGTGTCCTTTTAAGAGGTATCAACCGTGACCAAGTCCAACGTGGACAAGTCTTAGCCAAACCAGGTAGTGTTACTCCACATACAAAATTCAAAGCTAGCGTTTACGTTTTAACCAAAGAAGAAGGTGGCCGTCATACAGCTTTCTTAAGCAACTACCGTCCACAATTCTACTTCCGTACAACCGATGTCACTGGTGTCATTACTCTTCCAGCTGGAACAAATATGGTTATGCCAGGTGATAACGTTGAACTCACCGTCGAATTAATTCACCCAATCGCTCTTGAGAAAGGTACAAAATTCTCAATTCGTGAAGGTGGACGTACAGTCGGTGCTGGTACCGTTAACGAAGTTATTAAATAATCTAAGTTATTATTGGATAAACAAAATTAGCTCATCTATCATCGATGAGCTTTTTTGTTATTCAGAAAGTAAGAAGCAACAAAAGCAAAGAGCTTATATTTATTTAAATAATAAGTTCTTGTATAATAATAAAGAAATGCGAAAACAACTTGAATTTTCTACATATAAAAATAATGTTCCAGCGAAGAAATCTCGCGTTTTTTATTCGAACTTAATTAATTATTTTTCAACATTTATTGTCACTTTCATTTTTGCCGTTTTAGCGGTCAATCCAATCATCACTAATTTACCAATAACAAAGAGCGCGCAAAATGAAGCATTAACAATAAGCGAAGGCCTTTATCAAATAGTGGATGATTTTCGAGTTCAAAAATATGATAAGGAAACCAAATCTCTTAAATCTGTTTCTGAGATGGCAGATTTATATTTGAATAAATTATGTTTAACCTCGCTTTATACATATAATCAAACATATAGCGACACTCCAATCGATATTAAAGATACATTTTTTAATATAGAGAATCTTAATTATCCTAACGACAATCTTTCATATTATTTTTTCAACAAAAAGAAGAACACTGAAGATCTAAAATCCTATGTTTATGATAATGTAGACTATTCAAATAACATTAACGGGCTAATGTATAGCAAGGTCATGAATTATGATGTAGATACATATAAAGATTATTTCATATCTGAAACTGATTACAATAAATTAGACCCATCATTACAAATTATTGACCGACATAATATATTATCCATAACACACACAGAGTTATTAAAAAACTATCTCAAATTTAAAAATACTGGTGGAAAAGAAGAAACTACATATTTCTATCTAGAAGAAACTTATGTAAGAGCCTCCATATTTATTACTTATGAAATAGAAACAAAATATCAGCCATATATTTACCTAAATTCAGAATTATCCAGACTTGGAAATTATATTTCTGGTGAATATATTATTGGATATTCTCTAGCTTATTTGTTGGCCTTTATATTCCTATACTTAATAGTGCCTTTATTTGGTCATAACAAGGAATTATTTAATTCTCTTGGATTTAGAATCATAAAATTAGCTTTAACTACAAAAGATGAATATGAACCAGGATTCTTAGAATATTTCTTAAATTTCTTAATTCGTTTTGTGATTGGCTATTCTTGTTTGATACTCGCCTTCTTCTTTACCGGATTAATTCAAATAACAGGATTTACTATAGGTTGGTTTAGCATGATTGGTTTATTAATCGCCACTTTAATTTTTGGTTTGATTTCCAATATATTCTTAATTTTTTCTTCCGCCAATCAAGATTTTACAAGTTTTGTTTCACGTTTATATATCAAAGATAAGACGACTTTTGAAGGGCCCATAGAAGATAGTGGATCTAAAGATGAAGAAAGTAACGAATAACGATACCCCAAAAATAGAAGTTGAATATCAAAAAGCAAAACTTTGGAAAAGAATAGTCGCCTTTTTGATCGATGCTGTAGCTATTTTTGCAGTCGCTGTTTTATTTTTCTCTTTATCAAATTTAGTGTATAGAGTCACTCCACAATATCAAAATAATATGTCCATTATGAATAATCTTAAAATCGATAGCGGTCTTTACGTTATTGAAAATGGACAAGTTGTCCCTCTAGTGGATAAAATCGAACAAGATAAAGAAACAAGCATTGTTGATAAAAACTTATATTTATCTCAAACAATTGACGATTTTTATATAAATAAAAACTTTTTTCCAAATGATAAATACTTAAAAAATTATAAAGAACGACAAGAAAATTATAAGGTAAATAATGAAAATATTTTTATCAAGAACGGTGATAAAATTGAACAAAAAAAAGATGTGAATCCAGAATATTTTTATACTTTTTATAAAGCCGAAATTAATGTAAACGCGATTGGTTGCATTAACCTCAGTGTTTCATATCTGAACGCTCAAAGAAGTAACTTCATCACCTATATAGTTATGTTTGTAATATGCTTATTTGTTAGTTATGGAATATTTGTTCTTGTTTTGCCTTTAACCGTTTTTAAAAGAGGAAGACAGACAATTAGCATGAAATTAATGAAAATTTCTTATGTCTCAGTAGAAGGCGTTAATGTTACTGCCGGTAAATTTGTTGGTAGATTCTTTTTCTCATTTTTAACATATATCGTCCTAAACTTCTTTGCATTTTTTATCCCACTTATTGTTTCGACCACGATGATGGTGTTGGGAAAAGCGAACCAAACTTTGAACGAATATGTGTTCAATGATTATATGGTTAATACCGAAAGACAACAGGTGTTTTTGGACTACGCTGATTATTTCACATCCAAGGAACTTAATGAGTCTACATCCCTAAAAAATATTGAAGTAGAAACTCGTAAGTGATAACATTTTATTATGAAATAAATATAGAGGTGAAACCATGGAAATTGTCCTTAAACATTTGACTAAAGTATTCCCAGGTAATCCAAAAAAGAACATTCGCGACACAACAGCCGTCGATAATTTAAACATTAAAATTAAAGATGGTTCGCTAGTCGGGCTTCTTGGACCTTCTGGATGTGGAAAATCAACCACTCTATATATGATCGCTGGTTTAAAGCAACCAACTGATGGTGAAATTTGGTTTGGTGATGAAGATGTTACAAACCTTGCCCCAGAAAAAAGAGGTATTGGTTTAGTTTTCCAAAATTACGCCTTGTATCCACATATGACAGTTTATGATAATGTTAAATTCCCTTTAACTAATTTAAATGTTGTCAAAAATAAAACCATCCAAAAAGTTGTTGATAATAACTTAATCATAAATTTACTCGAAAATAATTTGGATGAAATTTTAAATCTAATCAAATCATCCTTGTTTAAAGGAAAATATTCAAAAAGTGCATCTGCTAGAAGAATCGTTTTTAAATATCACGTTGTTACCTCTTTAGCAGAGAAAATATTTAAATTTGGTCTTCAATATTCTGAGAATCCTAAAGAACTTGCAAGTTCAATTGTGAATAAATTAAAAGATGAAAATAGTCAGATTTTAGATAAATTTGATAAAAAAGGTGTCAGATATAACAAGAAATTTGAAATTTTAGACGAAACTGGCAACCCCGTAAAAGAGAAACGTCATTTAACTGCCGATGAGATTGATGCATTAGTTCAAGAGACGTCTCGTTTGGTTCAAATTAATGACTATTTAGAAAGAAAACCAGCCGAATTATCAGGTGGTCAACAACAGCGTGTCGCTATTGCTCGTGCCCTTGTTAAAAAGCCACGCGTTCTTCTTCTTGATGAACCATTAAGTAACCTTGATGCTAGATTAAGATTACAAACTCGTGAAGAAATTAAACGTATTCAATTAAATACAGGAATTACCACGATATTCGTTACTCACGATCAAGAAGAAGCTATGTCTATTTGTGATGACATTGTGGTCATGAGCCTCGGCAAAGAAATGCAACGTAATCATCCTCAAGAAGTTTATAACAATCCAAATTGTTTATTTGTTGCAAAATTCTTAGGAACTCCTCCAATAAATGTGTTCCCTGCTCATGTTGAGGGAACTGAATTATTTGTCGGACAAGATAAATTGCTCGCAAACAAAGCGTTATCAGGTAAAAAGGAAGTAATAGTGGGCATTAGACCAGAAGGGTTTATTTATAATCCAAAAGGCGAAATGGAATTTGATATTAAATCCATTATTACTCAAGGTAGAGATATGACTATTTTAGCTTCTCATACCTCTAATCCAGAAAATCAAATTAAGATGATTATCGATTCTTCCATTCAAATTCCGAATGGTAAAGTCAGATTCTCTATTAAATCCACTAAATTATTTGTTTTCGACAAGGAAACAGAAGAAAGAATTTATCTAGACTAATTATGGAAAGCAAAAATAATTGGAAAGCTTGGTTATATTTAGCCCCTGTCATAATTCTATTGGCGGTTTTTACTTTCTTCCCAATTATTAATACTTTTTATGTATCGTTCTTGAAAAATTATGACTATATGAGGGGCACCTCAGATGGTTTTACATTTGATAACTACTTATTAGTTTTAACTCCAGTTTTAAAAAGCGGACCAGGAACAATGTTTGAAGAAGTCATGATGACTGCTCTTCCAAACACAATGTTAATTACAATTATCACTGTTCCTCTTTCAATTATTATTTCTTTATTAATTGCGATTGGTTTAAATAGCATCAAGGCTTTGAAGAAAGTATTTCAAACAATATTCTTCTTACCGTATGTTACTAACGCGATTGCCGTAGGTATGGTGTTTAGCGTTATTTTTGATGCCAATACTGGTATTTTTAACGCTATTTTTAACACGCCGCTGCATACTTGGATTGCGCCTGCATTTGGTGTTCAAGGAAGCACAGTCAATTACTGGTCAGCCTTATTTGCATTAAGTTTTTACATCATTTGGCACTCACTTCCATATAAGATTTTGATTTTCCTTGGTGGACTTCAAAACATCGACAAACAATATTATGAAGCTGCTCAAATTGATGCTGCACCAAAATGGAAAACAACTTTAAAAGTAACGGTTCCGTTGCTGTCACCTCAAATTTTATATACGTTGATAACGTCATTTATTGGCGCGTTCAAAGAATATAACTCTGTCATTGGATTATTTGGATCTGAAGGTGGTAAATTTGATAAAACCACTGGCCCATCATCTATGAAAACGATGGTTTATTTCATTTACGAACAAATTGGTAAGAACCAGGTTCAGTATGCTTGTGCTGCTGCTGTTTTCTTATTCCTTATAATTATGGTTTTTACCGTTATTCAATTCAGAGTCAGCAAAAAGAGGGTTCACTATTAATATGGAAGACGGATATCGCGACTTACAATTAGTGCTCAGAGGATCCTCACGATCTGTCAAAAGCAAAGAAATATCTTCTAAAGTCTGGAAAATTATCGGACTTATAGTCGTTTATGCTTTGCTTGCTTTTGCTGCTTTAATTGTTATATTCCCATTCTATTGGATGATTATTACATCCCTTAAATCAGGAGAAGAAATAAACCGTTTAGTTCCAACCTTCTTCCCAGAAGTTATTAGATGGAGCAACTATAGCGACGCAATGGCCAAACTTGATTTTGGAACATTGCTTAGAAATACATTGATTGTTGGCATTTTCTCCACACTTGGAACTTTAATTACATCTATTCTTGCAGCCTTTGCCTTTTCAAAATTAAATTTCAAAGGTCGAGATATGATGTTCTCAATTTTCCTTGGAACAATGATGATTCCTGGTGAAATGATGGTTATTTCTAACTACATTTCAGTTTCAAGACTAGGTTTAACAAGCAGTGGATTAACTGGAATTTATATCGCTAATATTATTCCGTTTATGGTTAGCGTCTTCTATATTTATTTATTGAGACAAAACTTTAAACAAATTCCTGATGCATTATATCTAGCTGCAAAAGTCGATGGAAAAGGTGATTGGACATTCTTGTGGAAAGTTATGGTTCCTCTTGCCGCTCCAACATTAATTACAATTTTGATTTTAAAACTGATGGGTGCGTGGAACTCATATGTGTGGCCTAACTTAGTTGCTCAAAATCAAAAAGAATATTACATGATGACAAACGGTTTAAGAAATTCATTCAATGTTGCTAGCGATATTGACCAATATGGTGTTCAAATGGCAGCAACTGTCGTTGTCACAGTTCCGTTATTATTAGTATTTATATTCTTTAGAAAATATATTATGAAAGGCGTAGGAAGAGCCGGAATTAAAGGATAAAAGGAGGTTCTATTATGAACAAAAAAAGATTAGTAACATTTCTATCACTTCCCGTATTAATTGCAACATGCTTAACTGCCTGTGGCACAAATGATGCAGTTGATGTTGATCGTAGCTTACCAAAAGGAGATCCGCCAGCATTAACTGAAATTTTATTCTGGCATTGTTTAGGACAAGATAAAACAAAGGTTTTAAATAGCGTCGTTGATAAATTCAATCTTGAATATGCAGGAAAATATCATGTTACCGCCAAAGGAATTGCTGGTGATTATGATGGCATTTTCACTCAAATTAAAACAAATTTGGCTGATGGCCAAGTCGCTGCTATGGCAATGGGTTATCCAGATCATTTCTCAACATATATGGGAAAAGATAAAGATGAAAGTTATATCTTAAGAATTGATAACTTCATTAATGACGAAGAAGTTGGCTATACTCAAGCCGAAATTGATGACTTTGTTCCTGAATTTTTAAATGAAGGCAAAGAATATATGTTTGATGGTTATTGGTCTATGCCAATGTATAAATCTACTGAAATTATGTACTATAACGCCGGATATATGGCTGGTGCTAATGAACAAACATTTAAAAAGCTTAGAGGCGATAGTGAATACCTTAGACTTTATGATGCAGTCGATGGTGTTAAAAACGCAAAACAAGAAGATTTAGATGCTTTAAAAACTTATGTTGTTTCTCACCAAGGCTATGCCTATGATATTCCTGAAACCTGGGATCAATTAATTAGTTGGGCTCGCCAAGTTAAAAGTGATCGTGCAGCTCAAAGTGTTGCTGGCACATTCTTCCCATTTGGTTATGATAGCGATGCTAACTTAATGATTTCACAATTTATGCAACGCAACATTCCATATACCAAAAATGATGAAGAATCCTTGCGTGATACAGATAAACACTTCTTATTCAACAATCAAGATGCTAGAAATTTTGCTCAACAATTAGTTAATTGGATTAAAGAAGGCTTATTTGTTACCAAAGGCACAATTGGAAATAATAAATATACAAATACATACTTCTCAGAAGAAAAAATCGCTATGACAATCGGTTCTACTGGTGGTTCTTCTTATAACGTTTCCAGTAACTTTACTGTTAAATTAGCACCTGTTCCTTATACTGCTAATGGAAGCAACATTAAACGTTACATTCAACAAGGACCTTCAATTTGTTTCTTCAATAACGATAATGACTGGATCCACAAAGGAGCCTGGTTATTCTATAAATTCTTAGCTGATCCAGATAATAACTTAGGTTTAGCTCTTGAAAACTCTTATGATCCAGTAAGAATGTCTTCATTTGATAAACCTGAATATGAAGAATGGATTAAAACTGCTGATGAAGATATGCAACATGCCATTCCAGTTGCAACTAAAAAATTAAGACAATATTATATGACTTCACCATCTTTCGTTGGAAGTAGTGAAGCTCGTAGCGAAATTGGTCAAATTCTCGCAAATATCATATTATCTGGATATTCGATTACAGATGCATTTATTTACGCTTATAACAAATGTACTGATGCCGCATAATAAAAAAGGAGAAAGATTATGAAGAAAAAGCTTTTTACCTTAATAGGAATCTTACTTCTTTCCACAAGTGCTTTGGTTGGATGTCAGGAAGATAATACTCCCGCAGATGCTAGTTATTATGATGCAACTGAATTTTCTAGATGTGGAATGATTTATGATTTCTCCAAAGAATCAAAAGATTTGCATGCTGGCGATAAAATTGAATTTACTGTTGAACCTTTTGAAGATTATTCCATTGCTGGTGTTTTCTACCAATATGGTGAAACCAAGAAAATGGCTAAATCATTATTAGAACAAAATCGTTTCCAAATTACATTAGGACCAGGCAAAAATGGCATTATGGCCTACTACAATGTTGATCCTAATAAAAATTTCGTTGATTCATTCAAATTACCAGTTTCTCCAGAAGATTATTCAGTCTTGATGAAAATGGGTAATATTGCGAAAAAAGATAAATCTGATTATTGGAAAAATCATGACCATCTTCAATATGCTGATTTAAATACAGAAGATGTAAATGGACAATACGCTAAAAGTAAAGTCTTAGGTGGTATTGAAGAAATGATGACCGAGACAAACGATCCAAAAGATTTCTTCATAAACTTTGTAGATGGTGATACCACTCACTTTAACTCACGTAACTATGGATATAGCGTTAAAGCTCGTTATTTAGGAATCAACACCCCTGAATCAACATCTGTTATTGAAGAGTGGGGGAAAGCCGCTTCTAACTACAATAAATCCATTTATGCAAAAGCAAAACACATTATTGTCCATGGACAAATTGATGATATTAAAGGTTATGACGAAAACACTGGAAAACCTTATTATTCATTCAAAACTTCTGTTGATGGAAACAAAAGAACGCTTTGCTATATCTGGTATAGCGAAGATGCTAGTGAATTCCCAGACATTAACACATTTAAATGTGTTAACCTTGAAATGCTATATGAAGGATATACATTAGCAAAAGATAATGTTGAGACAATGGGTGAATATTTCTTTGATGCTTTCCAAAAAGCATATAAATCCGCTCAAGTTAATAAAAGAAAAATGTTCTCTGGCCAATTAGATCCTGATTATTATTTTGATAATAATCTTGAACCAGTTACTATTTCAATCGCTGATATTTATCACACTTCTTCAAAAGGAAAAACAGATTCTAGATATTGTGATAATTATACTTTCTATAAAGTTGAGGGCTATGTTTCAAGAAAAATTGGAGATGCCTTCTACATTCAAAATCAACCAAGTTATAATCCCGGAGATGAAGCATTTGGTTTATATGTCTTTACATATACACACATTTCTAAATTAGATGTAGGAAATCACGTCGAAGTTATCGGTGTTTTATCTGAATATGGTGGAACATATCAACTTCAAGGTATTTCTTATAGTGAATCCGCTCCAAATCCATATACTGATACCAAAATATTAGAAAATGGTAAAAAATACGAGATGGTGCCAATTAAATTAACAATGGCAGAATTCTATGAAAAACAATATGACCACGTTTTGGTGGAAATCACTGACGTTTTATATTGTCACGATGCCACTGGTACTTTCCAAGGCGTTAAACAATCATATAGTGAAGGTGGAAGCCACGCTATTAACAAATATAACGAAGCGTATCCATTCTTTAATACGACAAATAAGATTGTTACATACGCTAACCTAGATTCATCTGATACTGAAATTAGTTATTCTGCTGGCAATACTGGTAAATATTTACGTTTTGTTGTCGACCAAGATATTTTAGTTAAATGTTATGACGAAGTAGAGAATATTACCGCTTATTCACCTGTGTTCTTCTATGGTGGAAGCTATTTATATAATTTCTATGGAGCTGAATGGACTGATCCAAATTATCATCCAGAAGATACACAAAGACACGCTCAAACCGTTACAGAATCTTATAGCAGAAAGAAATTCTCTAAATTTATTGCCATTTCACAAAACTATGTTTCAACAAGTGAAAAAACCACTCAATATACTGCTGTGATTTGCGCACCAAAAGACGTCTTATTAAATATTGTTATGTAATTAATAGAAAGGAAATGTTGATGAAGTTATTTGATTTCTTTAAAAAGAAAAACAAAGTTCCAAAAAAAGATGAAATTAAAGATTCACCTTATTTTGGTCTTTCCACTTTATCATTGAGTTCCTTTGTTAAAGAAATTTCTTCTTTTGATGACGATGAAAAGCATGAAATATCTAAATTAATGCACAAAATTGATTTAAAAGCCTATAACAATAAAGAAAATGCTCTTTGTTTTATCGTTATTGGTGGCATTTGTTTAACAATCGCCTTCTTATTTATTTTCCTTTCACTTAAGAAGAGGATGAATAAATATGTCGGTCTAGATTATACATCATTACAGTTCTTTATAATGATTGCCCTTTTCGCCGTGGCAGCATTATGCCTGACGTATGGTATTATACGTCTAATTCTTGCATTGAAAGTAAGGCATCAGTGCAAAAAGAAAATAATTGCCTTATCTAAAAAATAAAATTTTTGAAAGGAGATTAAGATGAGAAAAAGTTTTATTTCAATCGCGCTCGCTGGTCTATTAGGCTTTGGTCTTGTTTTATCAGGATGTGGCCAAACCCCATCAAGCCCACCAACTTATACCGTTACTGTTGCTCAAACAAGTGATCCAGACGCAACAATTAATGGCTTACAATCAAGTTATAAAGAGGATGATTTAGTAACTTTCTCTGTTAGTGTCAATCCACTTGTTTCGTATAAACAAGTTGATAGTGTTACTGCTAATGGAAGCCCAGTTACCTTTATCGGCGGAACTTATTCATTCTCAATGCCTGCTAAAAACGTCTTGCTTAATGTTACATTAAAAGATGCTAGAAGCATTGAACTCAGAATTGAAGGCTCAACTTACATCGTTAATGATGAAGTTGCCTATACAGTTTTATTAGGAGGGGAAGATGTTACAACAGATCAATATACTGTCATGACATCTAAACCTGACAATGCTGTTAGTTTCGACAAAGCCAATAAAAAAATGACTCTTAACGCTGAAGGATCAGTAACTATTACTGCTTCAGCTGCCGGAAAACAAGCTAGCAGGACTATTAATGTTGAAAAAGATCCAAAAGTCTCAATCCATGAACTTGTTGAAGATTTGCTTACAACACCTGCCACAAAAAATAATGGTTATTCCGAAAAAGCTTATGAAGTTTCAAGCAAAATCGTTGCTAAAGGTTCTTTAAGTAGCAGCAATTATCGTGATGTTGTTATCTTTGATGGAGCTGAATATTTAAGCTGTAACATGAATGCTACTTCAAGCAATCCTTGGAATGTAGGACAAGAAGTTACTACAATCGGCGAAGTTCAAAACTATTATGGATTGCCACAACTTACTTATAACAGCAAAGGCGATGTTAAGAAGATGGAATTTGTTGAAGGAACTGGAACCCACACTGAAGGTGATCCAGTGGCTTTAACTTCCGATGCTTTCAACGCCTATATTGCTAAATGTCTTGACGCAAATGATAAATCTGCTGGAACAGGTATTACTTCAGCCAATCAATTTGCAAGAGTCAGCTATGCTACTGTAAAAGTTACCAAAGTTATTAGTTCAGATGGCAAAGCTAGATTAAGTGTCGATGGAACATCTTATTCCATTTCTTATTCAAAAACAGTTGATGAAATCAAATCACAAATTGATTCACAAGCCGACGGAACTAAATTAACAGTTACCGGTTATATCCTTGGTTATAATAGTGGTAACAGCTATAGCAATATGCTTATTAAGAATGTTCAAGGAATTGCTGATTATTTAAGAATCACAAATGCTGAAACAACATTAGAAAAAGGCAAAACATTACAAATGAAATACACTACTAATGTTACCGGTGATCCTACTTGGTCAATCACTAGTGGTGATGCCGCTACAATTGACGCTAAAGGTTTATTAACCGCTTCTCCAACTGCAACTGGTAAAGTGACTGTTAAAGTTGCTTTAGGTAATTTAACTGATAGCAAAGAAATCGAAGTCATTGATGCTAGAACAATTGTTGCAAGCATGAGTTTTGCGAAGAAAGCCGCTACAAGTCACGACTACGATACTTCAGGCAAAACATTTAACGAATATGTTGAAGGTGATTTAGTATTTAGAAATGATCAAGCTAATGCAACCACCAAATGTGCTGACTGTTCAAGTTATTACCATACTAGATGCTATAAAGGCAGTGATTTAACATTCACATATGTAACATCTTTCTCAAGCTTAGAATTAGTTTGTGAATATTATAGTGGGTCAACATATCACCTCCTTGAAGGAAAATATACAGGATTCACAGTTGTTTCTGCTATCGAAACTACTGATGCAGAAGGTAGGAAAGTTGTTGTTTCAACTGTCGTATTAGATAACGCAACAACATCATTTAAATTCAACGCATCTGGTAACCAAATTAGATTAAGAGCCTTTAATCTCTTAGGATAATTATTAATTATTTAATCCAACTAAAAGGGCTATTGGTTAAATTAACCATAGCTCTTTTGTTATTTTATGATTTTTTATATATAATATAAGTAGAATGAAAATAAATAAGTTTCTTTCATTAATATTAACTTCAATATTAGGACTTGCTTTTTTAGTTGCCTGCAATAATAGTCCAACGCCTTCTAACAAGGTAGAAAGTGTGGAAATACAAGTTAATAATGAAAAAATTACTTCATACACTGTTAATGTAAAATCTACTTTTCAGTTTTCAAGTAAGGCTTTTCCTAGCGCTGCTAATCAAAAAGTAAGATGGTGGATTTCTTCCTCAGATTCAAAAATTGCAAGTATAGATCAGACCGGACTATTGACCGCTAATAAAATAGGAAATATTTTTGTTGGCATTTCATCTCTTGAAAATGAAATGATTACTTATACTATTCCAGTATCAATTGATGAAGCCTTTTTCCTTGATAAAACTAATCTAGATTTAGAAGTTGACTCAACTTATAAGTTAATTCCTTCTAAAACCGATAATATTATTTGGAGTTCTAGTGATTCTAATATTGCTTCGGTAGACCAAACCGGATTAGTTACCGCGATTAAAAAAGGAAATGCCGTAATTAAGGCTAAAAGAGGAGATCAGATAGCGCAATGCGCTGTATCAACCTACAATAAAGGTGAAAAAACGGGTCTTGTAACATTAGATTGGGATTCTACTAGTCTTGAAATAGACGAAATTAAGAATATTCCGTATCATAGCGATGTAATAGTCACATTTAAAAGCAGTGATCCCAGTGTAGTTTCTATAAATAATGATGGCCAAATTAAAGGTTTAAAACCTGGAAGCGTAGTTATTGAGGCTTCCACTAGCAAAAATACAGATTCTCTTTCCGTTGTTGTCACCAAATCAAAGGCAACTCAAATTCTTAAAGATGATATATATTATTTAGCGGGTTATGGAAATTTCCAAAATGGCGGTAATTATTCACTCGTCTCAATCAATCAATTTATCAAAGAAATCCCTGCAAAAGACGACTATTTTTATTCATATTCATTAAAAAATAAACATTTTGAGATTGGAGATTCATTTAGAATCTATAACGTCGATAAGTCATTTATATTATTGGATTCAATTATCACTACAGGTCCATTTACCGATAATGATATATACCGTGATATTCAGCCAACTTATTGCGATTTTGATATTGTTTCATCTGGTATTTATTCATTCTATTTATCTATTGATAAGCACAATCATCCAATCTTTGAAGCAGAGTTAGTGGAAAAAGATGCTATATCACCAAAACCTTCTAGCGCTACTTTTGATTTGTACTCATTTTCTGATTTCCACGGCAACATTGAAGATGTAACTAGTGTTGAACCAGGTATTGACAAATACTCAACCTACATCAAAAAGCAAATAAATGAATCTAGCAATGATACCATTCTTATTAATGGCGGAGATTTATGGCAAGGAAGTTATTATTCGAATTTTAATTATGGTCAATTACTAAATGAATGTATGAACGAAATTAATATTGATGCATTTGCATTGGGCAATCATGAATTTGATTGGGGGCAAGAAAAAATTGCCGCTAATCAAGCTGCTGCAAATTTCCCTTATCTTGGAGCAAATATTGTTTATTTAAATAACGACCAGATAGTCGATTACGTCCAACCATATAAAATAACTGTTAAAAATGGCGTTAAAATCGGCATCATTGGTGTTATTGGCTCGGGTCAAATTACTTCAATAACATCTACAAGGGTTGACGACATAGCTTTTAAAGATGATTTAAGCACCATTAAGAGATATTCAGATAAATTAAGAAATGTTTTTAAATGCGACATCGTTATTGCTAGCGATCATGAAGGCACAAAAGCGAGTGGCACATCTTTCTTAAAAGAGATAACCAATGTTTCTCCTGAAAGTGGTCGTCGATATGTTGATGCTATTATTTTTGGTCATAATCACATTAGCGCTTCGGGAATTTATAATGGAGTTGGATATATAAACAGCGGTTCTAATGGTGAAAGACTTTCTCATATGACTTTACAAATTAATTCAAATACTGTGACTACAACTTTAAGCAGCAATATTGGGTATCGAATTATCAATAATTGTGAAAAAGACCCAAGAATTACAGAGATAATTGATAAATTTGTTAAACAGGAACATAAAGATAGAGCTTATGCCACTGCAGGATATTTATCAGAAACTTTCGAGCAAGATAGTTTGGCTGCTAATATGATGGCAAAGGCTATATTTGAAAGAGCTAAATTATTAGGATATAACTTAAGAGCTGCCATGGTAAACACTGGTAGACAAGATTTACCTGCTGGAGAAGTCACCTATTATGATTTGAACACAACATTCCCATTCTTTAACAGCATTATTATTTTTAGAGCAAAAGGTAGTGATATGCTGTCGAAAAATTGGCTAAACAATTATTCTGACAAACCATTTACTGTAGATCGTAATCAATATTATTTAATTGCCACATATGATTATTTGGCGTTCCATAAAAATGAAAGTAGAAATTATAATTATTTTGGAAACTCAGATTTAGCAAATTATGAATCAATAAATGAATACCCGTTTGACATAATATTTGATTATATGTGTAGCATTAAAACAACAATTCAATCATCCGATTACACAGGTAGCAATTTTAATTTCATTTAAATAGGAGAGAAATTTCATGAAAAGAGCACTTTTTACATTATTGTTGGTTCCATTATTTTTAGTAGGATGTGGTCAAAATCCAACTCCTGCACCAGAAAAAACCACCTTTACAATCGTATGGAAAAACTATGATGGTGCTACGATTGAAACAAAATATGTAGAGGAAGGAGTGACGCCTATTTGCTCTACAACTCCAGTTCGCGCTGAAGATGAGCAATTCACGTATACTTTTAAAGGCTGGGATCCAACAGTGACTCCTGCCACAAAAGATATGACTTATGTAGCAACATATGAATCAATACCCAAAACAAAAACATTCACAATTAGATGGTTAAATTACGATAACAGCGTTCTCGCTACTAGTGTTGTCGAAGAAAATAATCTTCCAGTTTATCCTTCACCAATTGATCCAACTAGACCTAGTGATGATAAATTTATTTATACATTTATTGGTTGGTCACCAGAAATATATAATGCTAATAAAAATCAAGATTATGTTGCCACATATAAAGCTGAAGCCATAGTTCCTAGCAGTGATGTTTTAACTGCTATAACATGTAACGTAACTGATGGGCATGATTATAAAGATGTAAATTATACTGGAGATAGTGGCGCAAAATACACAATTAGAGCAATTAAAGCTGAAAACAATGAACTTCAATTAAATTATAAAAACACTACAATGCCTGGAATAATTATTAATTCCGATAAAGATATTAAAAAAATTGAAGTAGATTGGGGCTATCAATCTGAACCTACGCCATATTATGTTCCTAATTATATTATGGATATATATGGTTCAAATACTATGTATACCAGTGTTGAGGATTTATATGGTTCAGGAAAAGGAACATTATTAGGTTCAATTATCAGAAATGATGATCAAACTGAATATACTTTATCTGGCAGTTTTAAGTATGTGGGTTTATTAAGTAGAGAAGGAAAATTATTATTAAAATCGATTACAGTTTATTTTTAATAAATTTTAGTTGAAATATTTTAAAATTCATTAATAATATTCTAAGAGGAAAGGAGGAATGAATATGACAGAAAAAAATTATAAAAAGTCAATTTTCTTATTGTTTTTAGGTGAACTATTTGTTGCTATTGGTTATTTATCTTCATTAAGCGTTATTGTTAGTGGATTAAGTTTTCTTTCTCTAGCATCGCTTGCTGGTTTTGTTCTTTTCCTAATTGGAGCTATTCAATTAAGAAACGCTAATAAAAATTGGTCCTTTCAAATTAAACGGGGAGTAGCGGGGACCAATCCAAAATAATGCAAA
>JAKSVI010000002.1 GCA_024408095.1 Bacilli bacterium | reverse complement strand
AAATCTTATACCGATTACCTAGAAAAGCATGGCTTAATTGAATTGGATTTTTAATATGAAAACTATCGGAAAAAAATATTGGATTATCCCTGATTGCGAGCTTCCACCAGAGGGAAAAGGCGTTCTAAAAGGCCACGAAAGCGTTATAATCGTTAATGATTCAGATAAAGAAGCACATATTAAAGTTACATTACTTTTTACCGATAACGAACCATATAACAATATTGAATGGGTTGTGAAGCCACATAGAGTTCGCTGCTTTAGAATGAATAATATTAAAGATCTCAATGGATATGAAGTTAAAAAGGAAACTCAATACGCTATAAAGCTAGTGTCAAATACAAAAATTGTCGTGCAATATGGAAGACTTGATAACAGACAAGAAAATCTAGCTTTTTATACTACATTAGGATATTAGATGAGGTATTATTATGCATTTAAATAAAATGTTCCCAAAAGAAATTAAAGAATGTATTGAAGCAAACACTCCATTAGTTATTCCAGGTGGCACAGTTGAATATCATGGACCACACTGCTCATATGGTTGTGACTCATTAGTTGTTGAAGGATTAATTGAAAAATTAGCTTTATCTAATAACATCATAATAGCTCCATCAATCTCATATTCTCCATCAAGTTATGCGGTTGGCGATAAATCAACCGGAACAGTACATGTAAAAGAAAAAGCTTTTGAAGATTATGTTTATTATATATTTAAAAGTTTTTTATACTCAGGTTTTAAAAATATTTATGTTGTGATTCACCATCAATTTGAGCAAGAAAGCGAAATGCCAATGACTTTATGCTACAGATTAGCTGCAAAAAGAGCCACTATGGAATATTTAGAAGAAACATTAGGTCAAGGTTGGTGGGGTAGCGAATCTTACGCAAATTATTATGAACAACTCGAGGGAAATAATAATCCTTTTAACTGGATAAAAGTTATACCAACTATGTCTAGTGATGTTCAAAACAAAACAGGTTATGATCATGCTGGAAAATATGAATCATCCATTCTTATGTCTTTATACCCAGAATGTGTTACTAAAGAAAGAATCGATGATATTGATCATTGGTTTACAAAAAGTGCTAAAGAAGCCAATAAAGAACTTGGAGATGAAATGGTTTCATTATCATTAGATTATTTATCACAAACTATTAAGTAATATCCTTAACTTTCTTCTATTTTATATTAATAAAAGTTGTTTCGCTGTAGAGCAACTTTTTTAACAAATATAAGTTAGATAATCAATAAAAACTAATCGTTGCCAGATGAAAAAATAAAAAAATTTTCAAAAAAATTAACAAAATTTACAATTTGTCGCGAACTATATAGTTAAGAGAAGAAATTCTCGAAAGAAAGGAGGATTACCAATTTTATCGAACATATTTAACCCTTTTTACGTGTTTGTTGTTTCATATTTAGAAAAAACCATAATAAATGTAGCAAGAAAGAAAGAAAAAATATAAAATATTTCTATCTCACAAAATACATTTCCGAATTGGAGGAAAATCGTATGAGAACATTAATGGTTTTAAGCGCCATTCCCGCCAGTGGGAAGACGACATGGGCAAACGCTTATCGAGCAGCCCATGAAAATGTAAAAATAGTCTCTTCTGATGACATCAGAATAGAAATTACTGGAAGTTATGTTGATCACACCAGACAAAAAGAAGTGTGGGAAACTTTTGACAAAAGAATTCAAGAATACTCACAAATAGAGGGTGTTACTGTTATTCTTGATGCTCTTAATGACTTGAATGTATTAAGACAAAAATATGTCAAAGAAAATCCAAACTTTGATAAATACGTTTTAGTGCTATTCAACTGCAATAAAAATCAGACTATCTACTATAACGGTCTTAGGGAAGAAAGCGTTAGAGTACCTTCTGATATATTAGAAACTTTAATCAAGAAATTTGAAGAACTTGATGAGATAACGGCATCTTATTATGATGAGATTTACTATGTAAACTGGAAAGAACAAACAACAAAAAAGGTTAAATAATGACTACACCATTTGATAACGAAAAATATCTAAAATTACAGAAAGAAGCTATTGTTAAACGAGCATCTATGTTTTCTAAACTTTATTTAGAAGTTGGCGGAAAATTATTTGATGATCTTCACGCTTCAAGGGTTTTACCTGGCTTTGAAAGCAACAATAAACTACAAATATTGTTGTCTTTAAAAGACGAATCAGAAATAGTTATTGCGATTAATGCAAATGATATAAAAAACAGAAAAATCCGAGGTGATTTAGAAATTACTTATGATGTTGAGGTTGAAAGGCTTATATTTTCACTTAAGAAAGCCGGAATGAACGTTAACTCTGTTGCCTTTTCGTTTTACGAACCTAATGATGAGGTTGATAAATTCATTAAAAAACTTAGAAGGATGAAAATTCCCACCTATAAACAATATAGGATTAATGGTTATCCTCATGACACTTCGACAATTGTTTCGGAGAATGGATTTGGCAAAAATGAATTTATCAAAACTGATAAAAAAATTATTATTGTCACCGCACCAGGTCCTGGTAGCGGAAAAATGGCAACTTGTTTATCTCAACTCTATCATGAAAACAAAAATGGAATTAGAGCTGGATATGCAAAGCTAGAAACTTTCCCGGTTTGGAATTTACCATTAGATCATCCCGTTAATATCGCATACGAAGCTGCAACAGCTGATTTATTAGATTTAAACATGATTGATCCTTTTCACCTCAAATCTTATGGCGTTTTAGCTGTTAACTACAATCGTGATGTCGAAGTATTCCCATTACTAAAAAATATCATTACCACCATTAATGGTGAATGCATCTATAATTCTCCAACTGATATGGGCGTCAATATGGTCGGTTTTGCAATTGCTGATGATAACGCCATTAGAATTGCTGCAAAAAACGAAATTATAAGACGCTATTATGAGGCGGAGAAAAATTATCTGCTTGGAAAATATGATGAAAATATTGTTGAAAAGTCAAAACTTTTAATGTCAAAGGTTGGCGTTTCTACCGAAGACAGAAAATGTGTTCAAGCGGCTTTAAATAAAGAAAAAGAGGTTCAAACGCCAAGTATGGCTATAGAATTAAAAGATGGTCGATTGATCTGTGGAAGAAGGAGCGAACTTTTGACTTCTAGTGCTGCACTACTTCTTAATTCGTTGAAAGCTTTGGCAGGAATTAATGAAAAATTATTTTTGTTATCACCAAATGTTATTGAACCAATAATTAGTTTGAAAATGGATTCACTTAAAAATTCAAATCCAAAAATTCACGCTGAAGAAATCCTAATTGCTTTAGCAATTCAGGCTAACACAAATCCAATGGCTGAGTTGGCGTTAAAAGAAATTAAAAATTTAAAAGGCTGTGAAGCACATTCATCATGTTTATTATCTGCAACAGATTTGAAAACATTGAATAAAATTGGTATAAATGTAACTGAAGAACCTCAAAGTTATTTATTTAGAAAATAAAATAGTATGACAAACGATTTTTATACAGTAAAAGTTAACGAACAAAAGTTAAAAGAAATAAGGGATTTTTATGCTCCTTTTATATCCGATAAGGAACATGATTACGTATTTTTTGTCGCAAAAAAAGATGGAACTGTAATTACAGGATATACATCTTCAAAAACATCAAAAAAAGTCACTTTCCAAGGAAAGAACGCTTTAGAAGAGGCTACTTATTGGGACAAAGAAGCAACCACTAAACCACAAAAAGAAAAAGAAGAGAAAAAATGGTTAGATTATAGTGACCAAATTGGTAGTGATGAAGTTGGAGTCGGCGATTTTCTACTTCCAATGATTGTTGTGGCTTCCTTTGTAAAGGAAAGCGACATTCCTTATTTAATTAAGCTCGGAGTCCGCGATTCAAAGAAACTGTCCGATAAAAAGATATTAGAAATAGGTGAAGAGTTAACTACCAAATTTGATTATTCAAAATTAACTTTAACTAACGAAAAATATAACGAAATGATATCTAAAGGCGAAAATTTGAATTCTTTAAAAGCCAAAATGCACAACCGAGCACTTTATAACATGCATAAAAAGTATGAGGATGTTGTTGCAATTTATGTTGATCAATTCGTTAATGAAAAAACATATTACAAATACTTAAACGATAAGGATGAACCCGAAGTAAAAGGAATAGCTTTTAAAACACAGGGCGAATCTTATTTCCCTTGCGTTGCTCTTTCTAGCGTTATTGCCAGATATTCTTTCCTAAAAGAAAAAGAAAAATTAGAGCAAAGATACAGTATGAAATTCCCTTTTGGGGCAGATATAAATGCTGATAAATTTGCCAAAAAATTTATTAAAAAATTCGGTTTTGACGAACTAAAGAAAATATCTAAAAATAATTTTGCTAATTTCAAGAATTTAACAAAAGAAGAATTATTCTAAATTATCAATAATTTGTTTGAAATATTTTGGTAATTCAATTTCAAAGGACATTTTTTCTCTACTCTTCGGATGAACAAGGGATAATTTAACCGCAACTAATAGTTGACCTTGATTATATAAAGCGTTATAGCCTTTACCATAATAAAGTGGATCGCCTTCAACAGGATGATGTATATAAGCCATATGGACACGAATTTGATGTGTTCTGCCAGTCTTGAGTTTGCATTTAATTAATGAATGATTTTTATATCTTTTTAAAACTTCAAAATATGTAACAGCTTCTTTACTATTTTCGGTAGTCACTGCCATCTTTTCACGATTATGTTTATCCCTGCCAATAGGGAGGTTAATTTCGCCGCTATTTTCTGATATAACTCCTTTAACTAAAGCGATATATTCACGATTCATAGTGTGATCCTTAAGCTGTTCAGATAAAAACACATGTGAATTATCGTTTTTTGCAACAGCAATTAATCCAGATGTATCTTTATCAATACGGTGTACAATTCCTGGACGTAAAACGCCATTAATTCCACTTAAATTATCGCAATGGTTTAGAATTGCATTGACTAAAGTGTGCTCTTGATGCCCGGCGCTAGGATGAACAACCATTCCTTGCGGCTTATTTATTATCAGGACATCATCATCTTCATAAATGATATCGAGAGGAATATCCTCAGCTTTAACATCAACTGGTTTTGCTTCTGGCACGTCGATTATTATTTCATCATTAATTTTAACCTTATATGATGGTTTTTCTAAATGAGAGTTGACCAAACACATTCCTTCTTGAAGCAAAATTAAAACATAACTTCGAGAAAGAGACGTATTTAAAAGTGAAATCGCTTTATCTAAACGATTTCCTTGTATTGATTCATTTACTTTGTAAATGTATTTCATTGATTTTGATTTTCTTCTTTATTTTTGTTCTCAGATTCTAATCTCTTCTTTTCCTCTACAGAAAGAATCTTTGTTGAAGTGGATTTAGGTATTGATTTGTCTTGTTTTTTCTTATCCTTCATTGAATCTTTAATTTCAGAAACAATGAGCCAAATTATCAACATAATTGCGCCGACAACTACGCAGCTATCAGCGATGTTAAAGTTGAACTGCCAAATACCATAAAAATCTATCCAGTCAACAACTCCGTTATAACCAAAATGTAAGTAGCTTCCTGTAAAGAAAATTCGATCTATAGCATTTCCTATTGCGCCGACTAAAATCAGCATAAAACATGCACGCACAAATTTTGTAAATCTTCTATAAAATTTAGCAAAAACAAACACCAAAATTGCGCTAATTAGTAAGGCAACTATTATAAAAACTATTCTGTTAACATCTGCATCGCCAAATCCTAAACCAAAAGCAACATTTTGATTAACTAAATAATTTATGCGTAAAAAGTTTGGGATTAAAACTATGCCTGTTGCTCCACTACCTGGAACATAAGTCATCAAACGAGGATCAACACCGGCGTAGTAAACGACTAAATTTTTTGTGATTATATCTACGCCTAAAAGCAAGACAAAAAGCCAAATAAATGATTCAAATATAGCTTTTAACTTACTTTTCATAGTTTTTCATTACTTCCTGACATCTTGGGCATAAATATGTACCGTCTTCTTGCTCAACGGCTTCATCACTGTAATTCCAACATCTTGAGCAGAAGTGTCCAGGGTGGTGAACTACTGAGATTTTAGAAACAGAATAAGTGTTTCCTTCATTTAATTCGTTTACTATTTTAACACCAGAAACGACAAAACACTCCTTAAATCTTTTTTCATCAACTCCAAGGAAAGCGGTTTTGATTTTATCGTTAGTAATTTGAATGGTCACCAACGCTTCTTGACTAGATCCAATTATTTTTGCATTTCTAGCCTCTTCGAGAGCTTTTAATACATCGATACGTAATCTGCTTATTTTATTACCTAATTCTGCCGCAGCAATAGGTCCGGCTCTCCTATCACTCTTGACATAGTCAAGGAATTGAACATTCTTTTCTCTTTTGCCAGGTAAATTCTTATTAAATTCGTCCATGGTGAATGGAAGAACAGGGTTCAAAATACGCAACAAAGCTTCACCAACATAGTAAAGAACGGTTTGGATTTGACGACGACGCAAACTATCTTTTGCGTCACAATAAAGAACATCTTTTGAAATTTCAAAATAGAACGCACTCAAATCAGTTGAAATAAATTGTAACAATTCTGTAGTAGCAATACTTAAATTGACAGTTTGATAGCCTTCGTATAAATGGTTGTAAATAGATTCCAAACAACCAAGTATATATGTATCGACAAACACAAATTCAGTTGCACGATTGTTAACATCAAAATCAACTAGGTTCCAGGAGATAAATTTTAAAGTGTTTCTAATTTTACGATATTGTTCGCTAACATTTTTTAAGATATTATCACCTATTCTAACATCTTGATTGCTATCAACCAATGCGGCCCAGAGTCTTAAAACATCAGCGCCGTAAGTGTTACAAAGTTTGATTGGATCAACGCCATTTCCTTTGGATTTATGCATTTGTTGGCCTTTTTCATCTAATACCCAGCCATGGCTGCAAACAGATTTATATGGAGCAACACCTTGCGTTGCTACAGAAACTATCAAAGAGGAATTGAACCAACCTCTATATTGGTCGCTTCCTTCATAATACATATCAGCAGGGAAAGTAATTCCGCGTTTTTTAATTACGCCATTAAATGAGCTTCCACTATCAAACCAAACATCCATAATATCCTTTTCTTTTGTAAATATACCATTTGGAGAATGTTTATTAGTGTAACCTTCTGGAAGTAATTCTTTTGCCTCTTTTTCAAACCAGATATTGCTTCCATATTTGCCAAATAATTCAATTATTCTATCAAAAACTTCTTTTTCAATAATTGGGGTTCCATCTTCACAGTAGAGAATAGGAATTGGCACGCCCCAAGCCCTTTGACGAGAAATGCACCAATCGCCACGATCTTTGATCATATTGACCATTCTTGCCTCTCCCCAACGTGGGTGCCAATGAACCTTATGAATCTGGTCTATAAGTTGATCTCTAATTGGGTCAATCGAGCAGAACCATTGGTCTGTAGCCCTAAAAATTAAAGGCTTTCCTGTTCTCCAATCATGAGGATAACTATGTGTAAATGTTGAATGTTTCAATAATGCACCATTTTCGGTCAATATTTGAAGCACAACATCATTTGCATCTTCATAGAATAAACCTTCTAATCTTTCACCCACACCTGGTTTTAAACGTCCATGTTCATCAACGGGGCAATACGGATCTAAACCTCTATTTGGATATTTTAAACAAACTTGATAGTCTTCAACACCATGTCCAGGAGCTGTATGAACTAATCCAGTACCGCTTTCATTGGTAACATGAGTTCCGACGATAACTAATGAATCTCTATCATAAAATGGATGCTTACAAGTAATAAATTCGAGTTCGCTACCTTTAAATTCTTTGAGCAATTCAATATCACCCAATTCAAGTTCGTCCTTAAGTCTTGATTCAAATTCCTTTAAAAACACTAAATTTCCTTTATTTGTTTTATATAAGGCATATATGAAATCAGGATGCGCAGAAATAGCCAGGTTGGCTGGCAAAGTCCAAGGTGTTGTGGTCCAAATTACTAATTTTGCATCTTTTGGTAACAAATTTTTTCCATCTCTAACATCGAATGCAACATAAATTGAATGGGCTAATACATCGGCATATTCAATTTCAGCCTCAGCTAATGCTGATTCACTGCTTGGAGACCAATAAACAGGTTTTAAGCCTTTATAAATTAGTCCTTTTAGAGCCATGGTTGCAAAAACTTCAACCTGAGCTGCTTCATATTCTTTCATCAAAGTTAGATATGGCCTATCAAAATCACCCAAAATACCCAATCTTCTTATTTGCTCTTTTTGTTTTTCGACTTGTTTTAAAGCATATTCTTCACATTTTTTTCTAAATTCAACAATTGGAGTAGTTTTACGATCAACACCGCTTTTGGTAACCATGTTTTCAATTGGGAGACCATGTGTATCCCAACCAAAAACGAAGGGAGTTTTGCATCCGTTCATGTTCATAAATCGAACACAAAAATCCTTTAATAATCTATTGAGCATATGTCCACAGTGAATATCACCATTGGCATATGGTGGGCCATCATGAAGAACAAATTCTTTAGCGTTCTCACGATTTATGTTCATTTGTTCATAAACTTTATCTTTTTTCCATTGTTCAACTAAAATTGGTTCTTTTTGTGGGAGATTTCCTCTCATTTCAAAGTTAGATTTGTTCATCAATAATGTGTCTTTGTAATCCATAACAACCTCCAAAAATAAAAGCATCCTGTCTAAGGACGCTATTAACGTGGTACCACCTTAGTTATATGGCTATTGCCATATCGCTTAATTCTTATATTACGCTATAAGAGCGGAAGCTTACTGCTAGTTCAGCTATCATAAAGTAGAAGTGATACCTTAATTAACTTGTCGCCAGGCTTTCACCATCCCTAGCTCGCTTTAGATAGACATAATTAAGACTTGTCTTCTAGGTTCGTGAGTATTTTACTCACTAATCATAATAAATGCAATAATTCAAATTCTTACTAAATAAAATTAATCTTTTAAAAAGTTTGGCAAAATATTGTCATCTTCCTCTTGTTTAATTTCCTTTTCTGTTTCTGTAGCACTATCTTCTAGGACTAAATCGTTATTTTCTGACTTATCAGAAGTATCCAAATTAATAGGGTGATATTCCATAGGCTTAGAAAAATCAATTTCTTGCATGAAATCGCTAGCAATAACACTAACCAAAATTTCATCTGTTAATTGATTATTGATTGTCACTCCAAATTTGATATCTACATTGCCACCTGAAGCATCTAATAATAGGTTAACAGTCTCTTGTGCTTCGAACAAGCTAACTTGAGGCCCACAAGTGACAGCCACGATAGCTCTTCTACTACCAGTAATTGAGGCTTCAAGTAATGGCGAATTAATTGCATTGCTGGCAGCCTCTTTAGCTCTATTTGGACCACTGCCCATACCAAATCCAATTAATGCGACACCACTATCTTTCAATGTATTTCTAACATCTGCAAAGTCTAAATTGATTAATGCTGGTAGCAATATTAAGTTAACAACTGTTTTTACTGATTGGGCGAGAACTTTATCGCTTTCATTGAAAGCATCTGAAATAGGAACGGTTCCGTCCATCATCAATAATTTGTCGTTACTTACAACAATAATAGAATCTACATTACTACGTAATTTATTCAAACCATCAATTGAATTTACAATTCGTTTTTTTCCTTCAAAAGTAAATGGTCTTGTAACAATCGCAATAACTAAAGCTCCAGAATCTTTTGCAATTTTTGCAATTACAGGAGCGGCACCAGTACCTGTGCCACCGCCCATCCCAGCAGCGATGAATACCATATTTGCGCCTTTTACGATTTCGCGGATATCATCAGCACTTGCTTCAGCAGCCGCTTCTCCTACTTCTGGCTCTCCACCAGCACCAAGACCTCCAGTTATATCGGCCCCTAAGACAATTCTATTATTACTTTTGCTGGTTGAAAGAGCTTGTTTGTCAGTATTGGCGACATAAAATTCTACGTTGTTGATATCTTCATCAATCATACGATTGACGGCGTTATTTCCTGCTCCGCCAACTCCTATAACAACAATTTTTGCAGCTGGTTCAAAATTATCTAAATTATAATTTTCCATATTTACCTACTCTTTCTCTCTTTTCACAAAATCAACTTTACTTGAACGATTTTCAGTAAAAGAGCTTTCATATTTTTCATTTGCGTATATCATTCCTAAACAGTTAAATAGACCTGGATCTCTAGCACCTAATGTAGTTGGTATTAGAGGGGTTATGGATGAACTAGTAACTTTGTTATTTAAAAAATCAACAAGTCCATGAAGTTGACTTCCGCCACCTATTAAGACCATAGGTAATTTTTTAAATTCTGCATCATATCCTTCAAATAAATAATCCAAAGCAATATTAAGACGTTGAGCAAAAACATCCAATTCCTTATTGATTATTGAATTTAAATCTTGGGGATAATAATTAATTGTATTTCCATCTCCATCAACTATTGAACAAATAGGGGTTTTAAACCTCATTTCTCTAGTATCTATGCCATACAAGATTTTATATTTTTCAGCATCTTCTTCACTTATATTAAATGATTTAACAACTTTTTCAGTGATATTGTTTCCACCCCAATCAAAATATCTAGAACCAAATAAACTACCATTTCCAATTAGAGATACTGTTGTTATGTGAGATCCAATATCTACTAAAATATAGTCTTTTGGAATTCCTGGGTATGATGATATTAAATTGCCACTAGCAAAGCTAGAAACAAATGTTCTTTTTACTTTGACATGCGATTCTTCCACTGCTTTTACATAAGATTCACATAATTTGGGAGGAAGAGTGAAAACTTTTGCTAACATAGTTAAGGTGTGGCCAACCTTTTGATATGGAGGTAATAGATATTCATCACGACTATCAACAATAAACGAATCAGGAATAATATCAACAAGCTCATTATTTGTAGGCAAATGGCCATTTTTTATTAATGAAAATAAGTTTCTAAAATCAAGATTTCCTATATGGAATTCTTCCCCAATTACAGTTGTCGTTTGTTTCGTATTAAAAACTTCAATTCCATAGGACGGAATGGATAGAAGCACGTCGTTTAGATCAAATTTCAGTTTCATTGAAGCGTCTGAGATTGTTTTCATAGAAACAATTTGCTTAATTAAAGTGTTTCGATTTGGAAATGTACCGCCATCACAAAGATGACCAATAGACTTGGTAACAGCATAAAGTATATTAACTTTGTCATTTGAAATATATCCCACTACAACTTTAAGTTTGGTGGAAGAAATCTCCAAGGCTACAACAGGTTTGCTCATAATCTTCTTAATTTTAGCAATTCGTCACACATAATTCAATAATTAACTATGTTAAAATCATATTTATAAAAAAGTCACTAAGGAGGTTAGCGACTTTAATCAAATTGAATATTTTACTCTAGGGATAAAATTTCAATCAAATATTAGATAATAAGGGGTCGTTTTTTTTGAATGTTTTTTGAGATTTATTTTTTTAAAATGTAGGTTGAAATATATCATTCTCAAAATTATGGCAAAATAAACATAAATGCCGTTGTAAAAAAACGTTTAAATTTGAAATAAAATCCATGACGTTTGTTTCTGTATAATTTATCTTTCATTAACATATAATAATTTCCTCTCTTTACAATTTTTCAATGATTCTTAATTTTGCACTTGTTGCACGATGATTTTTTAAAATCTCTTCAGGTGTAGGAACAATAAATTTATTCACTAACCTATAATAGGGCTCTATAAGTTCCATAGGTCCATCTAACCTATTTCCCTCAACAACTGTTTTTTCTTTAAAAATTTGTTTCACAATTTTATCTTCACCACTATGGAAGGTAATAACCGCAATTCTCCCACCTTTATTTAATAAAGGGAGAATTTCTACCAATGTTTTCGCTAATACATTTAGTTCATCATTAACCTCAATTCGAAGTGCTTGAAATACTTGCTTTGCAGGATGCCCAAGTTTGTTTAACTCCTTCATTGGCTTGCTTTGTTTGATAATATCTACCAATTCAAATGTTGTATGAATAGGCTTGATTTCACGATATTTAATGATGTTGTCTGCAATTTGACTTGCATATCTTTCATCACCATAATTTCTAAAAACCCGACACAATTCTTCAAAAGAATAAGTATTCACTATTATTTCTGCTGTCAAAGAACCATTTTGATTCATTCGCATATCTAATGGAGCATCTTTGTTATATGAGAAGCCTCGAGATCCTTCATCAAATTGTGGAGAGGATACTCCTAGATCCATTAGGAATCCATCAACTTTATCAATGTCTAATTCTTCCAATATTTCTTTACATTTAACAAAGTTAGAATGAACTAATTTGTATCGATTTGAGACTTTTTTTAGTCTCATATCGCTTTTATTAATGGCATCTATATCTTGATCAATGCCAATCAATAATCCAGCTTTAAGTTTTTTTAAGATGGCTTCGCTATGTCCTGCTCTACCTAATGTAAGATCTACATAAATTCCATCAGGTTTAATATTTAAACCTTTAATTGTCTCAGACAATAATACTGAGATATGTTCTTCGTTATTCATGTTTGGACAATTTCTCAGCGTTACTTTCAAATTCTTTTTCAATTTGTTTTTCGTAATCTAAATATTTATCTTTGTTCCAAATTTCAAAATGATCGCCAACTCCAATAATAACCACTTCTTTGTTCATCTGATATTTGTTCATCAAATGAGTTGGTATTTGGATTCTTCCTTGTTTATCAACATCCATTTCAGCTGCGCTTGCGAGTTGAATTCGAATATAATCACGAGAAATCTTTTCATTAAAGGGCAAAGATTGTATTTCCGCCACTAATTTTTGAAAGTCTAAAGCTTTGTAAACTGATAATGCTCCATCGAAACCTTTCAAAATGAAAACCTTCACTCCAGCTTCTTCTCTTAATTTGCTAGGAATGACTAAGCGATTCTTTTCATCGATTGTGTGTTCATAGTTTCCAAAAAACATTTACCACTTTATCCCACTTTCTTCCACTTGCTAACATTATATACGCACAATAAACAACTTTCAACATTTTATGAAGAAAGAACCTTTAAAAAGAAAGACGCCGCAGTGCGTCTTGCTTTAACAATAAATTGTTATATTACAAATCTAATTCGTCTAATTTATCCCAACGTGGATCTTTTTCTTCAGATTTTTCTTTAAGGTATTCATCTTCAGTTAAGACGCGATATCCATCACCACTTTTGGGAAGCTTAGCGCCTTTTTTCACAATTTTCGAAGGAATATTTGACAGTATAAGACCAAGTATATATGGATCTAAATCAAACATATTTTCTTCTACAAAAAAGCACTGTTCCATTAATGATTTATCATCAGAAAAGTCTAATTCATCCTTAAAATGTAGGGGTATTTCAACATCTTCAAGAGAATAACAACAAACACCTGTGACCAAACAAGAGATTTCGAGCTCTAAATGTAAGATATCACCATAATCAATAGCATCATATTTCACTTCAACAGGTGAAATCTTTCTTATGTAGTTAGGATCAAAAGATGTTGGTGAAAACTCAACAATATCATTAAAATGATATCTATAGTTTTTTCCTAATGTCGAGCGATTAATTTTCATTAGCTTCTTAACTCTGTTTTAAATAATTTTGCTAAATCAAATTTGATGTTATCCATTGCATCATTAATCTCTTTGTCAACCAATGTTTTTTCATCGTTTCCAAAGATAATTTTTATTGCAATAGATTTTTTATTTTCGGATATATTATTGCCACTATAAACATCAAAAACTTTAGCGTCTTTCGCAAGTCCTTTTGATGAGACTTTTATTGCCTTAATTAAGTCTGAAGATAATACATTTTTATCTAAAATCACGGCTAAATCCCTCTCAACTGTTGGGAATTTAGAAATTGGATTCATTTTATTAACGCTTACTTTTGCATCAAAAATAGGATCTAAATTCATTTCCAAAACAACACAATTTGTTTTACCTAAATCGTACTCGTTATAGATTGATGGATGCACCTCACCAAATTTTCCAATAACTTGATTTTGGAATACAATCTCGGCACTCTTTCCAGGGTGCAATTCTTTGTTGCAATTAGAAATTCTACTAAATTTGTATCGGCTATTTTCAATACCAATTGAGTTGAAAATTGATTCCACCAATCCTTTCATATGATAAAAATCATAAGGGATTGTTTCTAGTAAGTCTCTATTTCCATCTTTTCCCAATAAAACAATTGCAAGATGGTTGTTTCTAGATTGTTTACTCATCATATTTGAAATTTCAAAAAGTGCGAGATTCTTATTTTGTCGATTTACGTTATAACTAGCAACTTTTAATAAGCTGTGCAAAATATGTGTTCTAAAAATTTCATGATCATCTGTTAGAGGATTTAAAATCTGATATTTGTCTTCATTATTTAATAAATTAAATTTGTCAGCTTCCTTTTTGCTAATTAATGAATATGTAACGCATTCATCTAGTCCGTTATCAAGTAAAAGATTTTGAACAATTCTCTTTCTTGTTTGAGATATAGTGAGTGCGCCAACTTTTGTGTCTAATCTTGGAAGCACACTATGCACATTTTCATATCCTAGTAATCTAATGACTTCTTCACTTAAATCAGCGGATCCATCAATATCTAATCGATATTTTGGGACTAAAACGTCAATTTTATCGCCTTTTTCTTCAACTTCAAAATTTAGTCTTGTTAAAACATTCTTAATCTGTTCGTTTGTGAATGCTGTACCAAGTCTATCATTAATTTTTTCATAAGAAGAGGATACGACCTGTTGATTATATATGGATTTTTCCCAATTTTTAATATCACTGATTTCGTGGGCGCCGGCAAGCTCAATCAATAACTGAGTTGCAAGGTTTAATACATCGTTAGATTGATATTTATTTATCCCTTTTACAAATCTTTGACTAGATTCACTTGCTAACCCCAATCTATTTGAAGTATGTCTAATAGAAGCTCCGTCAAAACTTGCTGATTCTATCACAACATTTTTGGTATTTGCATCTACTTCAGAAGCTTTGCTTCCCATCACACCGCCTAAACACATTGGAATGTTATTTGATGAAATAACAATGTCATTTTTTATAACTCTATAACTTTTATCATCGAGCGCTACAAATTCACCTACAAAATCATCTTTAGCACAAAGTTCATTTTTAGGTAATTTATCTAAATCATACATATGTAATGGCTGACCAGTTAATAACATGACATAGTTTCCGATATCAACAACATTATTAATACTTCTGATGCCACTAGAAGAAAGAACACTGGAAAGCCATTTTGGAGATGACTTAATTTTTATGTTTCTCACCTCTCTAATAGCAAATTGTGAGCATCTATCTGTTTCGCTTTTATTTACTACTTTAGTAGTGAATGAACTAGGTATTTCTTTAGATGGGATTGATACATTCCTATCAAAGATAGCACCAACTTCTTTAGCAACATTATATAAAGATAATAAATCTGGCCTATTCGCTAATACTTTCAAATTCAAAACGGTGTCATCAAGATTTAAATATTCTAAAACATTTTCTTCACCCACAGGTGCGTTAGGATTCAATTCTTCGATACCCTTAGTTTGTTGTTCTGTTAAATACTTTGAGTCAACACCAAGCTCAAGGAGAGAGCAGCACATGCCGTTGCTTTCTACTCCTCTAATGACGCCTTTTTTAATTTCTCCATCAGGAAGTTTACTGCCAACTCTAGCAACAATGACTTTTAAACCTTTTCTAGCGTTTGGAGCTCCACAGACTATCTGTTCAACACCAAATTTCTGGCCTAAATTAACTTTTAAAATGTGTAAATGATCACTATCTGGATGTTTTTCACATTCTAAAATTTCTCCAATGACTAAATTTGTACCACTTGCAAATGAGGAAACTTCTTCAACTTCGACGCCCGCAAAAGTCAAACCGTTAGCTATTTCTTCAGCGGTTAAGTTACTGATATCAACATATTTTTTTAATTCATTTAAACTTATTAACATGTTATTTCCCTCCTACGCTTTTTTGAACTGTTCGATGAATCGAACATCGTTTTGGTAAAATTTTCTAATATCATCGATTCCGTATCTTAAAATTGCAACTCTTTCAATTCCAATTCCAAATGCAAAACCACTATAAACTTCAGGATCATATCCATTCATTTTCAAAACATTTGGATGAACCATTCCACCGCCTAAAATTTCTATATAGCCAGTACCTTTGCACATTGAACAACCTTTTCCGCCACAATTGGCACAGGTAATATCAACTTCGACACTGGGCTCAGTAAATGGGAAATATGAAGAACGTAATCTAATTTCTCTTTTTTCACCAAACATTTTCTTTGCAAAAAGTTCTAATGTTGCTTTTAAATGTCCAATATTAATACCTTTATCTATGACAAGTCCTTCAATTTGAGCGAATTGATGTGAATGAGTTGCATCATCATCGTCTCTTCTATAAGTTTTTCCAGGACAGATTATTCTAATTGGCTCGCCTTTTGACTCTTGCATTGTGTGAGCCTGAACTGGAGATGTATGGGTACGAAGCAATGTATTATCGTTTATATAAAATGTGTCTTGCATATCTCTTGCAGGATGATCTTTTGGAATATTTAAGAGTTCAAAATTGAATAAATCTGTTTCAATCTCTGGACCGCTTGCAACAGAAAATCCCATGCCGAGAAAAATATCAGTTATTTCGTCTTCAATAATGTAAAACGGATTTTTACCACCACGACTGAAATTTCTGCCTGGTAATGATATATCTATTTCCTCACTTGCTAATTTTTTATTTAGTTCAACTGTAGCAAGTTCTTCTTGTTTAGCATTTAATGCTTCAGAAATTTGAGATTTAGTTTGATTGAGTTTCATTCCAAATTCTTTTCTTTCATCAGGAGTCAAGCTCCCTAAAGTACTCATCAAACTCATCAATTCACTTTTCTTTGATAAATAAGTGTTGCGAACTTCATTAATTTCATCAGTATTTTTACAATCAGAAATTTTCTTTAATGCTTCTTCACGAATTAAGTCAAGAGATTGTGCCATATCATATAACTCCTTAAATAATCGCAATAATTATACAAAATAAAAAACCAATTAGAAATATATTTCTTAATGGTTTTCAATTAATTTTGAGACAAAATTTCGTTTAACGAAAAAATTATTTGACTTTTGCATAGGTATTTAATAAAATTCCTGCTGCAACTGAGACATTTAAAGAGTCGATATTTTGTACTGGTATTTTTACTTTTTTATCTGCTAATTTTAAAACTTCGTCGTTTACTCCATGAGCTTCATTCCCTAAAACAATAATAAAATTTCTATTTAAGCTAATGGAATCAAATGGCTCAGAGTCTTTGCCTAATGTGGATACAATAATCTGATGGGATTTTTTATATTTGATAAGTTCATCAATGAAAGTCGGCATCTTATAAATAGCACCTTTGCTACTATTCAGAACCTTCTCATTATAAATTGAAACGCAATCTTTGCTTAAAATAACAGCATCATAATTGAAGGCAAGCGCTGTTCTGATTATAGTTCCCATATTACCAGGATCTTGAATATGGTCTAAATAAACAAGTTTTTCCATTTTTGTTGGTTTAAGATCGATATCTTTGGCAATAAAAACAACTTCAGGATTAACATTATTAGAAATTTTTTTCAAAACATCTATTGATACTAAATTTTGTTGTATATTATCGGGTAAAGAAAGCCATTCAAGGGCAAAAACTTCTAATAAAACACCTGCTTCTAATGCCATATCCATACTTTTTTTAGTCTCGCCAAGAAACATTTTATTTTCTTTTCTTGTTTTGCTGTCTTTTAAAGAATACGCAAATTTAACTCGTGGATTATCTTTGCTAGTGATTGCTTTTATCATGAAAAAATCCCCTTTCTTAATTTTTTTCTACAAATATCATATTTTGGACAATATCGATATAAAACATCATAAAATGATTTGCTGTGGTTATAATAAAATTCATGGCATAATTCATGCAATATAATTGAATCAATAATTTCATAAGAGTAATGAATCAACATTGCCGCAAAAGTGAGTGTTTTTTTATATTTATTATTTACCCCATATCTAGTTGTCATATTTCTAACTTTTACAAAATATGGCTCCAATCCCAGCTGTTTTTCATAAAATCTAACTCTTGATGTGATTGTCTCAAGTAACAAGGTTCTTAATTTTTTCTCAAGATTTTCCTTGTTTTTAAAAGCGATTTTCAAACCGTTATCAAAGTTAATTTCATTTATATTTTTTATTGGGACTTTAAATCCAAAAATATATACATAATCATCTGTAAAAGGCGGCGTTTTATTTTCTAGTTTTATTAACTTTTCTGCATACTTGTCTAACCCTATAATTATTGACTTTTGAGTTGTATAAAATGGGCACGAAACCTGAAATACACCGTTCCTAAACTTGTAGTGAATATTTTTAATTCGCTTGTACGTTATTTCAACAACAAAACTCTTGCCATCCACTAAATAAGAAAAACTTTTATTCATGCGAAGATTATAACTTGATTAAGGCTTTGATGAAATATAAAATATTTAAGGTTATGGAAAAAATTCTCATTAGCGCATGTTTAATTGGTGATAAAACTAGGTACGATGGTAAGAGTAATTACTCACCACTTATTAAAGATTTGCTCGAAAAATACGAACTCGTTCCTTTTTGTCCAGAAGTCGAGGGAGGTTTAAAAGTTCCAAGACAACCATCAGAGAGAATTAATGATTCTGTAATAATGAATGATGGAAGAAATGTAACAAAACAATTCAATGACGGAGCAGAAAAAGCATTAAATATATGTCTGTATCTAGGAATAAAAATAGCAATATTAAAGGATGGTTCTCCATCTTGCGGTTCCACTGAAATACACGATGGAACTTTCTCTGACAAAAAGATACCTGGATCTGGAATTACAACAGAACTATTAAAAAGCAAAGGAATTAAAGTCCTAAACGAAAATCAAATTGAAGAGTTTCTAAAAGAAAAAGTCGATTAGTAAGTCGACTTTTTTAGTAATTATTTTGTTGTCTTTTATAATTAACATCTAACTTTAGGTAATATGCATCAACAGCTTCAAGCCCTTTATATCCTAATATTGGCAAGAGCTCTAAAAAACTAATAAATGCTTTTCTATAAGATGTTTCTGTTTGTTTTTTTCTGAATTCGTTTATTTTCTTATAAACTTCTAAAAACTGGCTTGTTAAATCAACATTCTTTTTTTTGTAAGAAAAAGTTTTATTTGAAACGTTAATAATTAAACCTAATGAAAGCAAAAAATGTAAACCATCAGCAAATTCATCAAGAACTATTTCTTTTGGTTCACTTGGCTTATTACTCCAAAATTTAAAACATCGGGTCGCATTTGCTAATTCTCCAACTTCAACAAGAAGAGCCATAATTCTTCTTTCTTTCGTGTTTTCGTAACTAATATTATGGTTCTTGGCTATTGTTGCATCAAGCTCTTTTTGGCATTCAAAAAGTTTTGTCAAATCAAGTTTCATTAGTTAACCTTCTTTAAATGCCATATTTCTTGCGCATATGATTCGATTGTTCGATCAGAGGAGAAGAATCCAGAATTTGCAACATTCATAAGACACATACGATTCCATAAGTCTCTATTTTTATATAATTCTTCAATCTTTTCTTGCGCTTTTACATAGGAATCGAAATCTTTAAGAATGAAGTACTCATCATTTTTGTTCATAACTTCATCAAAAATCATACGGAATTTGTCAGGCCTAAAGTTAACCCACTCTCCTTGGAACAATGAATCCATAACTTCTTTGATTCTACTGTCAGAATTATATATATCCCAGACATTATAAGTTCCATGCAATTTATGGTTTTCAACTTCTTCGGCGGTTAAACCAAAAATTACTTCGTTTTCTCTTCCTGCAAGATTTGCAATTTCAATGTTTGCGCCATCTAAAGTGCCCAAGGTAACAGCACCATTCATCATTAATTTCATATTGCTTGTTCCACTGGCTTCCTTACCAGCAGTAGAAATTTGTTCACTAACATCTGCAGCAGGGATTATTAATTCCGCAAGTGAAACACTATAATTTTCAATGAACACAATCTTAATATATTTATTTAATGTTTCATCACTATTTACGACATCAGCAACAGCACAAATTAATTCGATAATTTTCTTAGCGTAATGGTAACTTGGTGCAGCTTTTGCGCCGAAAATAAATGTACGAGGAAAAATTCTGAAATTAGGATCAGATTTCATTCGATTATATAAATACATAATGTTAAATATGTTTAACAATTGACGTTTGTAAGCGTGAAGACGTTTTATTTGAACATCAAAAATTGAGTTAACATCTATGTCAATATTGTTTTTCTCTTTAATAAATTTAGCTAATTTTTTCTTATTTTCTAACTTAATGTTATCAAAGCTATTAAGTACGTCTTTATCATCAACATATTTTTCAAACTCTTTAATTAATGACATATCTTTTTTCCAAGCATCACCAATTTTTGATGTGATTAAATCAGATAATTTTGGATTAGCGTACATTAACCATCTGCGATGAGTAACACCATTGGTCTTATTATTAAACTTCTCAGGCATATATGTGTATAAGTCTTTAAATGTTATAGATTTTAAAATATCGGTGTGAATTTGAGCAACACCATTAACGCTAAAACATGTATAAATGGCAAGATTTGTCATGTGAATTTGACCATCTTTTATGATGTTCATAGCATATTTCTTTGATTCATCAACGCCATTTCTTGTTAATTCAATATTGAAACGTCTATTAATTTCTTCAATAATCATATAGCAACGAGGCGTTATTGTTTGGACATAACTAATAGGCCATTTTTCAAGAGCTTCGATCATAACTGTATGGTTTGTATAAGCCATAGATTGTCTAACTTCATCCCAGGCTTCGTCCCATTCCATATCATATTCATCAAGCAAAATTCTCATCATTTCTGGAATAGCCATAATAGGATGAGTGTCATTTAATTGAAATACATAGGAATTGTGAATGCCTTTAATAGTTTTATGGTGATTATAATAACTTCTAATTGTGGATTGAAGGCCACTAGAAACTAAGAAATATTGTTGAATTAAACGAAGTTTACGACCAGATTCTGTTGAATCATCAGGATAAAGTCCGTGACATAATTCTGACAATGACTGTAAATAATCAGTGAAACTTGTATGTTTTGGGAGATGATGATTGCTTGGTTCGGCATTCCAAAGTCTCAAAGTGTTAGTAATTTTATTTTTATATCCAACAACCGGAACATCATATGGAACAGCTCTAACAATTAATGCATCAGCAGTTCTAATGCCATATTTTCCATCAGCTTTTTGATAACTTTCTGGATGTCCATAAAATTTAACTTCCACAGCGTATTTTGGTTTCCTAACTTCCCATATGTTGCCATTAGTCAGCCATTGATCAGGGAGTTCGATTTGTTTTCCATCAAGAATTCTTTGTTTGAAGAAACCATATTGATATCTAATACAGTTTCCATGTCCAATATATCCTAATGATGCGATTGAGTCTAAGAAACAGGCAGCAAGACGACCTAAGCCTCCGTTTCCTAAACCGGCATCAGGCTCTTGATCTTCGATTTCGTGTACATCAAATCCTAATTCTGCTAATCCTTGCTTTGCAACATCATAAATGCCAAGATTTTGCATATTAGAAATTAATAATCTACCAATTAAAAATTCCATCGAAAAATAGATCAAAACTTTATGATCTTTGCTTGTGCATTCATGGTGAGTTCTTACTAAATCTTGATTAGCAAAATCCCTTACCATTTCACCAAGAACTTCATATCTTTCTGTAATATGACTTTCTTTAACATTGACACCAAATTTAGATAATAATCTTGATTTAAATTCCGATTTAAAAGCTTCTGTACTGTTAAACATAATATTTATTCCTCAAATTCTACTTAATTTTTTTAAATATAATAGCCGCATAACTTGCTAATTTAATACCCATAACACCATCAGTTCCAACTTTGATTGGCAATCCGTTATATTGATTTCCGCCACCATAGACATCCTTATCGGTGTTGATAACTTCCTCATAAGTTCCTTTTGGAATATTGTTAAAGGCATAATAATCATAGAAATTACCAGTCATATTGAATATGCAGATAACGCTATCTTTACCATAAGAACGTTGGAACGCAAAAACACTTTGATCACGATTATCTACCATTAGCCAATTAAATGTCGCTGGATCGTGTTCATGAATGTACATGCTTGGATTCGCACGATAAACAAGGTTCAAGTCATGGGCAAGTCTTGTAATGCTATCATGAGCTGGGAAACTTTTAACTTCCCAAGGTAAACTTTTCATTTCGTTCCATTCATCAAAACTACCAAATTCATTACCCATAAAGTTAAGTTTTTTGCCTGGATGTGAGAATTGATAAACCATTAAATTTCTCAATAAGGCAAATTTTTGGCCATAATCTCCCCACATTTTGTTCTGTAACGTTCCTTTTCCGTGAACAACTTCATCATGTGAAAATGGAAGCATAAAGTTATCACTGTAGAAATAAGCCATAGAGAAAGTTAGTTTATTATGATCATATTTTTTATAGATAGGGTCTAAAGAATAGTATTTCAAAGTATCATTCATCCAACCTAAATCCCATTTATAATCAAATCCCAAACCATTATATTCAAGAGGTTTAGTAACCCCTGGATAATCGCTGCTATCTTCTGCAATCATCATTAACGATGGATGATACAAATGCATTTTTCCATTTAGTCTTTTAACAAATTCAACCGCACCATCGTTAGTTCCTTCGCGTTTGTCTCCATAGTAGAAGATTAAATTACTAACTGCGTCAACACGAATACCATCAATATGGAAATAACTAACAAAATAGTTCATAGCGCTCATTAAAAAGCTACGAACAGGATCTTTTCCTAAATCAAATTGGAAACTTCCCCAAGGGGAAACGGCGTATTTATTAGAATATTCAAACATGTTTGTTCCATCATATTTTGCCAAACCCCAACTGTCTCTTGCAAAATGAACAGGGGCAAAATCTAAAATGACACCAATCCCAGCTTGATGCAAACGGTCGATTAAACTCATTAATTGAAATGGATTCCCATATCTAGAATCAACAGAATAAAATCCGGTAGCCTGATAACCCCAACTTCCATCAAACGGATATTGAGTTAACGGCATGAATTCGACATGAGTATATCCCATACCTAAAATGTAAGGAATAATGTTGTCCGCAACTTCTTCATAAGAATATGGCGTTCCATCGTTTTTAAATTGCCATGAACCAACATGCATCTCATAAATAGACATTGGTTTATCAAAATTCCTATCTCTGGATTTTAAAAATTCATCATCGTGCCATTGAAACCCTTCAATATCAAATAATCTAGAACATGTGCCAGGTCTTAACTCAGAGAAAAATGCAAAAGGATCGATTTTATCAACATAATGTCCTCTAGCATTTTTAAAATGAAATTTATAGCTTTGATAATTAGAAAGGTTTGGAATGAAAATTTCCCAGACGCCACAATCATCAATTTTATTTAATTTGTGTGCCCCCACATCCCAGTTATTCCAATCACCAATTATAGAAACATCAGAAGCACATGGTGCATAAAGACGAAACATTACGCCACTTGTTTTCCCTTGCTTTGTGAAATGCGCACCAAAATATGTATGGGCATCAACTGATTGGCCCATTAGAAAGTCATATAATAAACCGAACGCCATAGTAAGCCTCCACTATGTTAATTATTATAACTATAATACTCGATTAATTCATACTAATTTATTATTAATAAAAAAGAAAAATCTCGATATATTGACCTACATTTTTGCATACTAATCTAGTAAGAAACAAAAATTGATACATTTTTATTTTTTGAAAATTGTTGCAAATCAAAAGTATTGAAACAAAAAAATTATAAAAAACGCCATTTTTTTATTATGCCAATTATACTTTTCGTTATATAAAAATAACCTATTTTTTGCAATTATTGAAAGTAAAAGAACATTTGCTTTGTTTTTTAATATTTCAATAAATTGAAAACGAAATTATGTTGTGAGATAATAATGAAGATTGTGAGGAAATTTTTATGTCAAAAGTAATGACGATAAATTCAGGAAGTTCAAGTTTAAAATTCAAATTATATGAAATGCCAGAAGAGAATGTTATTTGCTCTGGCAATTTAGAAAGAATTGGATCACCAGATGGCATTTTCACTATTAAATATAATGGAAACAAGGATGTTACAGAACCAGTTCTTGAAAATCATGCTGTTGCTGCAAAATTACTTGTCGAAGCATTAGTTAATAAAGGAATAATAAAAAGTTTTGATGAAATTGGAGCGATCGGTCACAGAATTGTTCAAGGTGGAAAATATTTTAAAGAATCAGCTATGTTTAATAAAGACACAGAAAGCAAAATCGAATCTCTTATTCCACTTGCGCCACTGCATAACGCCGCTCATTTAACATGTTTTAGAGCATTTAAAGAGGTTCTCCCAAATTGCCCTGCCATAGCAACTTTTGATACTGCATTCCATCAAACAATGGAACCAGAAGACTATGTCTTTCCAATTCCTTACGAATTAACAGAGAAATATGATATAAGAAGATATGGCGCGCACGGCACAAGCCACAAATATCTTTCCATTGAGGCTGAAAAATATTTACACGATACAAAATCAAAGAAAATAATCTCATGCCATATAGGTTCAGGAGCTTCTATTACAGCGATAAAAGATGGAAAATGCATTGCAACATCAATGGGTTTGACTCCTCTCGGAGGAATCATGATGGGCACAAGAACAGGTGATATGGATCCTAGTGTCTTTAATTATGTTTGCACTGTCACTGGAAAATCCGCTGAAGAAGTTTACCAAATGTTTAATAAAAAATCTGGATATCTTGGAGTATCTCAACTTTCTAACGATAGCAGAGATATTTTGGATGCAGTTGAAAAAGGAAATAAATTGGCCAAACTTGCTAATGATATTTTTGTTAGAAGAATTGCTGATTACATCGGGCAATATTTTGTCAGGCTTGGTGGAGCTGATTTAATTATTTTCTCTGCTGGCATTGGCGAAAACGAACCAAGAACACGTGCCTCTGTTTGCGATGCAATCGGTGAGGCTTTAGGCGTTGAAATAGATAAGGAATTGAATTCCACAATACACGGAAAAGAATGCTTGATTTCAACCAAAAATAGTAGAATTAAAGTTGTTGTTATTCCTACTGATGAAGAAGTAATGATAGCTAGAGATGCCTACAGAATGTGCATTAAGGAATCAAAATAATGAAATTAGAAACAGTAATTATAGAAAAATCAAAGAAGTTTAAAAAAGAGTATTCAAAAATAATTAGTGCCATTAAAAGATATGACCGAATAGCAATTTTCCGCCATTTGATGCCTGATTATGATGCTCTTGGCACCCAATTTGGTCTTTATAATTGGATAAAAGATAACTTTCCAAATAAAGAAATTAAAGTATTAGGAGATAATCATGTAACTTTTACTCCGAGATTATTTCCGGAAACTGATAATTTAAACGATAGTTGGTTCAGAGAACCATTTTTAGCAATTATATTAGATGTTTCAAATGAAAGCAGAATTGCAGATCCACGTTGGAAAAAGGCGAGATATAAAGTCAAAATTGATCACCATCCAAAAGTTGAAGAATTTGGCAATGTAGCAGTTACCGATACAACTTGTGCGGCCGCCAGTGAAGTGGTTGTAAATATGCTTTTGACTATAAAAGGGAATTACATGCTTTCCGAAAATGCAGCCAAATATTTTTACATTGGATTGGTTGGGGATTCAGGAAGATTTCAATATTCCTCAACTTCAACACACACTTTTGCAGTAGCTTCACATCTATTAAATTCTGGTATCAATATTTCTGATATTTATCAGAACATGTATTTGAAAAAAATTGATGATTTAAAAGTCACAGCTTATATTCTTAATCATTTTGACGTAAGTAAAGACGGAATAGCTTATTATGTTCTCGATGCAAAAATTCAAAATGAATTAAACATCACTACTGAAAGAGGAAAAGAAAACGTAAATTTATTCGCCAATATTGATGGTATAAATGCCTGGTGTTCAGTAACTGAGGATCCAAATCCAAAAGATCCGTGTTGGAGAGTATCTATCAGAAGCAAGAACAAACCAATTAATCAAGTTGCAGCTATGTTTGAAGGCGGCGGACACGCTCAAGCTTCTGGAGCAAGATTAAACACTATTGAAGATTTGCCAAGATTAGTTGAAGAGTTAGGAAAATTATTTAGATAGTAAACATTAAAAAAGGTAGCATTTGTTACCTTTTTTTCTTTATGAAAATATATTATTGTTATAACATATATTTGTATTATTATGTTTGCACCACTTTGCGTCATTTCCGGATATAGTTTTCTCGAAAGCGGCCTAACCATAGAGAAAATCAAAAACTCTGTTGAAAAAAACAGTTATTTTGGTGTTGGCTTAGCTGATATGAACGTTATGTTTGGCGTGCCAGAATTTATATCAACAATGGAAAAAGCCAAAAAAAATTTCATTATAGGAATGAGTTTTGTTGTAAACGGGCAAAATGTTGTCGCATATGTATTAAATGAAGAAGGCTATAAAAATTTATGTTTAATAAACCAAAACATTTCGGAAAATAAGCTTACCGAAGATTTTCTATTGAATAATCATTCTGGATTACTTGGAATATTGGAGACGAATCATGGAAAATTCAAAGAATTGTTTAATAATAACGATTCATCTCTTCCAAGATTTGTTAATAGTATTTCAAAATTATTTGATGAATTTTATCTTGGAATAGAGGCAACAAACAAAAATGAATTTACTGTTGCGAAAGAAATTAGAAAATTTGCCGCCAATCATATGTATGAAACAGTTGCTTTTCCACGTATAAAATATCAGGAAAAATCAGACGCTATTATTCTTGATCTAGTTAACGCTATTAAAGAAAACACCAAACTAGAATATAAAACAAAAGATGGTCAAGAATATTTTATGAAAGAAGCTGACTATCAAAAAATATATACAAAAAAAGAAATGGATTTAACAACAGAAATAATAAAAAAATCTCAATTCAATTTCCATGCAAAAAGAGGAGAAATACTGCATTTCCCAGTTGAAAATAGCGAAAAATATCTTCACGAACAAATAGAGTCTGGTTTAAAAAGTAAGCAATTAGAAAGTGAAAATTATATTCAACGTGCTGAAAAGGAATATCAAATAATCACGAAAATGGGATATGCCGATTATTTTTTGATTGTTCAAGATTATGTTAAATATGCAAAATCTGAAAATATTATTGTAGGAAGTGGAAGAGGCAGCGCTGCTGGTTCACTCGTTTCATATCTTTTGGATATAAGTGAAGTTGATCCATTAAAGTTTGATCTCCAATTCGAACGATTCTTGAATGAGGGTCGAAATACAATGCCTGATATTGATATAGATTTCATGGATATAAAACGCGATGACATGGTTCAATATATGCGAGATAAATATGGAACAAATCGTGTCGCTAATATCGCCACCATTCAAACGATATTGGCTAAACAATCGCTTAGAGACATAGGAAGAATCTATGATATTCCTACGCGTCACATTGATTTATTGTGCAAAACATTAACCAATAAAAATTATGACTTAAGAACATCCTATAAAAAACTTGCAGCATTCAAAAACCTAGTTGATAGTGATAAATATTTCTTAGATATCGTATCACTTGCTAGTAAAATCGAAAATCTTCCTAGACAAAGTGGTCTGCATGCTGCAGGAATAATTTTAAATAACAGTCCATTAAGTACTGCAATTCCTATATCTCGAGACATTTTTGATAATTATGTTGCCAGTTATGAAAAGGACTATTTGGAAGATCAAGGATTTCTCAAAATGGATTTCTTAGGTCTTCGTAATTTAAGTATTATTGACTACACACTTAACCTTATAAATAAGCGCAATGAAAATTTAAATCTTTCTTATGAAAACATTCCTTATGACGATCCAAAGGCATTTGAAATAATATCTCAAGGCCTAACAATGGGAATCTTTCAACTCGAGAGTACAGGAATGAAAAGAGCCATAAAAATTATTAAGCCAAAAGAATTTGATGATATTGTCAATATTTTAGCTTTATTTAGACCTGGCCCAATGGACAATATAAAATCATTTGCTAGGAGAAAAGAAGGAAAAGAAAAAATACCATCAATTTCAAAAGGCGTTGATGAAGTGTTAAAAAATACCTATGGCATTATTGTCTTTCAAGAACAAGTCAACCAAATAGCCCTAGTAATGGCGGGATTTACGCTTTCTGAAGCAGATTTATTTAGAAGAGCAATAAGTAAGAAAAAGAAAGAAGAGATTGAACAATTAAAGAATAAATTTATCAATGGATGCATAAATAATGGTTATTCTAAGTACGATGCAGAGAAGACATTCAATTTGCTAGAAAAATTTGCGGATTATGGTTTTAATAAATCACACTCTGTTGGTTATAGTTATATTGCTTCTAGAATGGCATATCTTAAAGCTCATTATCCTTTAGAATTTTATGCGAGCATTTTGGAATACAGCGGCACTGCAAATGATAATAAATTTTCAGAATACGCCAGTGAGATGAAGCAACAAGGAATAAAGCTTCTTCCTCCGAATATAAACAAAAGTTCTAATAATTTTAGTCTTTATGATGACGGTATAATTTTCCCTCTTTCTGCCATTAAAGGTGTTAATCGACAAATCGTAGAATTTATTGTTTTTGAAAGAAATAAAGGGGATTTTACGGACTTTTTTGATTTCGTTATAAGAATGTATCCTTATAAAATTAGTGAAAAAAATATATCTCAGCTTATAAACGCAGGTGCTCTCGACTGTCTGTATCATTCAAGATCAAGCATGCACCTCACTACAAAAGCTTCATTACAATTTGCTGAAGTATGTTATGGCGAAGATGGTCAATTGGCATTAGATAATTCTATAATGCCTAAACCAAAAATGTTAACCGATGTTGATGACCCAATTGAGATTTTAGATAAAGAATACGAGGCATTGGGAATAATGATAAGCGATAATCCTTTAAAATATAAAAGAGACTTGCTAATCGCAAATAATGTTATTCCGCTAGCAACAAGTCATGAATTTGTTGATACGATAACAATTGCCGGCATTATAAAAAGCAAAAAAATTATTAATACAAAAAAAGGAACAGCAATGTGCTTTATCAAACTCTGTGATGAAACTAGTGAAATTGAAGTAACGATTTTTCCAGATGTATATTCAAACCATATTAATGTATTAGAAAAAAATAACATCGTTTTAGTCACTGGAAAATATCAGGTCAAAAATGATGAAGAATCATTTATAGCTGATGAAATCAAATATTTGGAGGAATAGAAGATGGGCAAGTTAATTGTGATAGATGGCAACTCTTTGCTTTTTAGAGCTTATTTTGCTACTGCTTATCCCGGTGTAGAAATTATGAGAAATCAAGAAGGCATCCCTACAAATGCTATTTTCGCATTCTCTAATATGATAAATAAGATTATTTTGTCACTAAAAGATGGCGAATCCATATTTGTTGCCTTTGATGCTGGAAAAAATAATTTCAGAAAAGAGACATTAGAGTCATATAAAGCAAATAGAAAGCCAGCTCCCGAAGAGCTTGTTCAGCAGTTCCCGATAGTTAGAGAATTTTTACGAGCACTTAATATATATCAATTTGAACAAGAAGGTTATGAAGGTGACGATATTGCAGGAACAATTGCAACACTTGCTGCTAAGCAAGGTTACCAGGTAGATATCTACACTTCTGACCGAGATTTTATTCAACTTGTAGATGAAAGAGTAACAGTTCAAATTATTAAAAAAGGCCTTTCTGATGTTGTCCCTATGACACCAGATATGGTTAAAGAAACATTTGGTTTCAGTCCTAAACAGATAATTGATTATAAAGGATTAAGAGGCGATTCTTCTGATAACCTACCTGGTATTCCAGGAGTGGGTGATAAAACCGCAATTAAATTGATAAATGAATATGGCAATTTCGATAACATAATTAACAACGCATCCTCAATCTCTGGCAAGGTTGGAGAAATGATACGAGAAAATAAGGAAATTGGAAAACTTTCAAGAGATTTAGCCATAATCAAGACTGATGTTGATCTACCTTTTGGTGTTGACGATTTGGCTTATAAAGGATATGACTTTCAAATTTTAAGCGAATTCTGTCAAAAATATGGTTTAAAACAGTTCATTAGTAAAGTTACACCCAAATGGAAAGCACAAAATCAAAACTCAATAAAAATAGAAGTTAAAAAGTTAGATACATTTAAGAATGTCAAGTTATCTCAAAACATCGGAATTGCTGTCGATTTTGATAGTGACGATTATCAAAATAGTCAAATATTGGGCATCGCAATATCTTCGGAACAAGAAAACTATTATATAAACATCGACAACGCAATAAAAGATTCATATTTAAAAGAAATATTAGCAAATAAAGAATACAAAAAATATTGTTACGATTATAAAGCTATTAAGGTTGGATTAAATAATATAAACATTGAAGTTAACGGCTTAGAGTTTGACCTTTTGATAGCATCATATTTAATAGATTCCAGTGTCAAAAATAATCCAAATTTGGTTATGAATTTATATGGCATTGATATAGAGGACGACGATGATAATATTTCGTTATTAACGCAAGAATCAGTTGAAAAGACCGCAAAAATGGCATATTTTTCTAAATTTTTGCAAAACAAAGTAATTAATGAACTTAAAAATTTATCATCCTATGAATTATATGAAAAGCTGGAAATTCCACTTGTCGAGACGTTAACCAAAATGGAAATTGAAGGCTTCCCATTAGACGGAAATATGCTTGATTCTTTTGGAAATCAGTATAAACAAAAACTTAAGTCTCTAGAGCAAGAGATATTTGAAATGGCAAATGAAAAGTTTAATATAGCATCGCCAAAACAATTAGGAGATGTTTTATACAATCATTTAGGCTTACCTGCGCCAAATAAGAAACTTTCTACTGATGTTGATGCATTAAAAGAGTTAGCAAAATCATATCCAATTGTCTCAAAAGTATTAGAATACAGGAAATATTACAAACTTGTTACAACATACATAGATGGTTTAAAGCCACATATCTTTAAAGACGGCAAAATTCACGCTACATTTAATCAAGCGTTAACGCAGACAGGAAGATTATCCAGTTCCAACCCAAATTTACAAAACATTTCCGTTAGGGATGAAGAAGGAAAAAACATTAGAAAAGCATTCTATTATAAAGACAATGCTTACGAAATATTATCACTCGATTATTCTCAGATTGAATTACGTGTTTTAGCGCATATGGCCAATTGTGAATCATTGAAAAATGTCTTTCTTTCTGGGGAAGATATCCACACTGCAACAGCAAAGAAAATTTTTAACCTATCTAGCGAACCAACTGGACTCCAAAGGAGAAAAGCCAAGGCTGTAAATTTTGGAATTATATATGGCATTTCAGATTGGGGACTTGCTGATCAATTGGAAATATCAAACAAAGAGGCAAAAGAAATTATCCAAAGTTTTTATATTTCTTTCCCCGAAGTATCTACATTTTTTCAAAAGATTGTTAACGATGCAATTAATGACGGATATGTTTCAACTTTATATGGAAGGAGACGTTATCTAAGGGAATTACACGATTCAAATTATCAAGTGAGAGAATTTGCAAAACGTGCGGCAATGAACGCCCCAATACAAGGAACTGCTGCTGATTTAATTAAAATAGCAATGAATAATGTGCAGAAAATGCTCGATGAGAAACATTATAAAACCAAAATGGTTCTACAAATTCATGACGAACTTATTTTTAAAGTTCCATTAGAAGAAAAGGAAATGGTTTTTAAAGACATCAAAAACACGATGGAGCACGCAGTAGAATTAAGTGTTCCACTAGTTGTGGACGGAGGTTTTGGAAAGGATTGGTATAATGCCAAATGATTATTTATGCCTGAGTTACCAGAAGTAGAAACAGTAAAAAATGTATTAAATACCATTGTCGTTAACACGAAAATTACTAAAATTGATGTTTTACACACAAACACAATTAAAAGCGATTTAAATGAATTCATTCATGAACTGACTGGTGAGACATTTAAAAATGTAAGCAGGATCGGCAAATTTCTAATTTTTCATCTCTCAAATGATAAGGTCATAATCTCTCATTTAAGAATGGAAGGTAAATTTTACGAGGTTAACGAAAACGACAAAAACACGTACTACTCTAGAGTTGTTTTTCATCTCGATAACGGCAAGAAGCTTTGTTTTGATGATTCCCGTTGTTTTGGAATATTAATTTATTCAACTGAGAAAGAATATAAAAATGTTAAAGATATAAAAAAATTAGGACCCGAACCGTTTGATATTCAAGATGTAAATTATTTGATAAAAAGAACAAAAAATAAAAAAATCCCTATCAAAACCCAGTTATTAGATCAAAGTTTGATGGCTGGAATTGGTAATATTTATGTTGATGAAACGCTTTTTAAAAGCAAAATTCATCCCTGGACTCCTTCAAATTTAATCACTAAGGATGAATGGCAAAAAATATTAAATAATGCATGTGAAATATTAAATCTTGCAATTAAAATGGGAGGCTCCACTATTAGAAGCTATCATCCAGGAAAGGGCATTGATGGTTCTTTCCAAACAGCAATTAGAGTATATGGAAAAGCTAATACTAAATGCCCTGATTGTGGCGCAACTTTAAGATTTGTAACAACAAATGGAAGAGGAACAACATTTTGCCCACATTGTCAAATCAAAAAAGGATCGCAATTACGCGTTGCAATCACTGGTAAAGTTGGAAGTGGCAAAACCTTAATGTTAGATGCATTTAAAGAGAGGGGTTACGAAACAATCTCATCAGATGAAATTGTAAATAAAGTATACGGAAATCCAGATATTGGTATGAAGATAGAAAAAATACTCAATATTAAGTTTGCTAATCATGCTGTTGATAAAAAACAATTGAGAGAATATCTAATTAAAAACCCTAATGATAAGAAAAAAGTTGAAAGAATTGTTCATCCAAAAGTAATAAACGAAATCGATAATTTTCTAAAAAAGTCCAAGACAGACATTGTCGTAGCAGAAATACCACTACTTTTTGAAAGCCACTTAGACGATAGATTCGATACCATTATCGCCATTGAAACGGATGAAAAATCTCAAATTAATCATTTAAACGCGAGAAATGCAGCAACTCTTGATTTATTAAAAATAAATAAAACATCGCTTTTTGATATTAATAAAAATAAAGCGACTTATATCGTTAATAATTCGAATAGTTTATCTTTATATAAGAAGGAAATAGATAAAGTTATTAATAAAGTGCAACTTCGCCTAAATTAATCTCTTCTTTTGAAGCTGAGGCAAGCATTCTTCCTATTTGTCTTGCTCTAACTCCAGCCGCCTTATTTGTATCATACATAGTGACAATATCTTCAATCGGAAAGTCACTTGTAATAATAGTAAATAATTTTTGTGATGCTCTTTTTGATAATATTTGGAAAACAATACCATCGCGAACAAAATCATTTTTAACTTCATTACCAAAATCGTCTAATACCAATATTGGACAAGAACAATAAATATCGAGAATTCTTTGGAAATCCTCTTTTTGTTTGAAAGACATTCCGTACAAATCTTTAATTCGAGTAGCACAATTTATAAAACAAATGGGGCCTTTTTGTCTTTTCGCGGCGTCAACACATAAACAAGCAGCATAATATGAACGTCCAGTGCCACCCTCTCCAGTCATATAAATCCATTGTGAAGACAAATTTTTAATATAATTTGTGTATTTTGTTAATACTGTTTTTCGTGCGGTGCTATTAATATCCACATCCTTTAAAGAAGCATCTAACCATTCCTTAGGAAAATCCATAACCTTGAATTCTTTTTCAAAATTGACTCTTTCCAATAATTTTTTACAAGGAACAAGAGTTTTTTCTATAAACCCATCACGATATGTGATTTTTGTGCATAAATGTGGATTATCTTTTTCGCATTTATTTAAACCAGGACAGTTTTTACAATATGATAAATCTTCGGAAAAAGAGTAAAATCGCGTAATATTCTGATCAATTTCTTCATCGGAAATACCGAGCGATTTTACATATTTAACCGCTGCGGCGTTGTTTCTAAATGAGTCGATCATTTTTTTAAGGGTCTGTTGATCAATTAAATCATTAAAGTTACATCTAAGCTTTTCCATCTTCTACATTTACTCCAAGTTCATCAAGAAGTTCATTCACTTCGTCTAATTCTTTTTTAGATAAAGTATGTTGTGTTTTTGATGTCCTTAAAGCATCTCCTTTCAAATCATATTTTTTATTTCCGTTAAGTTTTGTTCTTTTATTTCCTTTTATTAAATAAGTCATGGCATCTAAGGCATTATCGATTCTTTCTCTTGCTAATGAGGCAGCAACTTTTTCTGCATAGGCTCTTATAAAACGGTTGTTATTTTTTGCCAAAACATAGTCTACAACAACATTAATTACAGGATTTGCTAACCCAAAATTTTTACTCAATGAATCCAATATTAACAAATCGCTACTAGCAGGTTTTGTGCCGTTTTGTAAAATCGAAAGATATTTTTTAGGTGAATATTTATCCATGATATTAATTTTTTGAGCAAGATCTGAATCACTTGTAACATGGCTTGATGAGCCAGCACTTGCTTTTTTTCCAAGCATATAATACCCTGCTTTTTCACGTAGAATATTGTTAACACTTTCAAAATCAACTCTATTCCCTAAGTCATTCATTTCATTATAAAAGCCAATGATAGTTAAGGCTGTTTCTTCTTCGTTAGCGCCATAAAGAGTTGCTATTCTTTCAATTTCTTTTAATTCTTTACTCTTAAAACAATTTTCATCTAATTTTGAATTGTTTCGAACGAACTTAAAAAATTTCTCATAAGAGAATTGCGTATTAATTTTGGCAGAATTACGTCCTTTTAGATCTTTTTTATTATTTTGTAAAACTTCCATGTAACTCTCTTCGTCTAGATTAGGGTTATATACTTCTTTAAAAGACGCCGAGATATTTTCCCCGCCACTTAACGAAGAATCTTTTTGATAAATTTGTTTATACCTTTGTGCTTCTTCTTTTCCGATGTATTTAACTAGAATTCCATATAGCAAAACATCATCTAAGAAACTATTTGGGGCTTTTGGAGCATATATTTCATATCGATAAAACTTAACTCCATTTTCATTTGTTAAATATGTTTTTAAAAGTCCGACGCCTTCCAATGCTTTTCTAGCTTGTATAAACTCGCCTGATGAAATGCCCATCTGTAAGAAAAGATGTTCATGATTAGATATGCTAGTGTGTTTTTGATTATGAGCCTCACTAATTAAAGTAAAGTAAACAGACATAGCAGCATATCCAATTATTGGTTGATATAAATTCGTAACTGTAACCTTATCATAATCAGCAATAAGTGATGATAGGTGAACTTCAAACATGTCATCAGTTGATAAAATAACCATTTTTGTTTCCTTTGTGGGCTTATTATCTCAAAATTTGTTTTCTCTTTTCAATATGAAAAACCTTAATAAAAATTGTGGAAAATTTTATCCACAGTTATGGTTTAAATGATTTATACTATGTATAAATCTTTTGTAGTGTAATAAATTTATTTTTGAGTTTTCCACATTTCATTTTGTGGGAAATACTTTTTTAAAAATTTCGTATAATAAAGATACATAATAATAGAAATATGCTATTATTATTCTAATTGGAGTTAAAATTATGGTTAGAAAAATTGCAATTCTCACTAGTGGCGGTGACGCGCCTGGTATGAACGCTGCCCTAAGAGCATGTGTTAGAGCTGGCTTATATGCCGGAAAAGAAATGTATGTCATATACGATGGTTTTCGTGGGCTTGTTGAAGGTCAAATTAAACAAGTTAATAAAGACTTTACTCAAGACATTATTAATAGAGGTGGAACAATTATTAGAAGCGCTCGTTTACCCGAATTTAAAGAACCAGAAGTTATTCAAAAAGCTGTAAGTATATTAAATGACTTTGATATTGATGCACTTATCGGTATCGGAGGAGACGGAACCTTTAGAGGATTAAATGATTTAGCAAATCACGGTATCAAGGTTGCCGGAATTCCTGCCACTATCGATAATGATGTTGGTAGCACTGACACAACACTTGGCTTTTCAACTGCATTAAATACAATCTGTGATTGTATTGATAAATTAAAAGATACAAGTGGATCACATCAAAGATGCTCATTAATTGAAGTTATGGGACGTCATTGTGGTGATTTAGCAATGAACGCTGCTCTAGCAGAAGGTGCTGAAGGCGTTATATGCGTTGAACATCCATTAAAACCTGATGTTTTATTTAAAAGATTAAGACATATGAAAGCGCAAAATAAAAGCCACGCAATTATAATTGTCTCCGAAAACTTATTAGATATTAATGAATTAGCTAAAACTATATCAGAGCAAACTGGTTTCGAAGCTAGAACTGAGGTTCTCGGCCGCCTCCAAAGAGGTGGATCACCAACGGCTCACGACAGAATTTTAGCTGCTAGATTTGGAGCAAAAGCAGTTGATTTGTTAATCAACGAAGAAGTTAACCAAGTTGTAGGTGTAAGAAATAATCAAATTATTACTACCCCAATCAATGAAGCGGTTAATATGAAACACGAACATACTCATGGCCTTCGTGATTTAATTGATCGACTAGAATAATTATTTAATTTAATAATTCATAACACAAGATAAGCCCGCTATTGTGTTGCGGAGGAAAGGAAAAAGTTTATGAAAATACAAAATCATGATGGCTCAATCTCTGAGATCGAAAAGTCATCAAAAGAAGGGTTTGAAGTCTTAAATCATTCAACTTCACACCTTTTAGCTGAAGCAATTCAGGAATTATATCCAGATGCATTGTTTGGATTTGGCCCAGCAATTGAAGAAGGATTCTATTACGACATTGATTTTAAAGAGCCAATTGTTGAAGCTGATTTAGTCAAAATCGAGAAAAAGATGCACGAATTAGCAGGAAAAGATGAAAAAATCTCACGTCAACAACTAACAAAAGATGAAGCTCTTAAAGTCTTTAAAAACAACCCATATAAGTTAGAGCTTATTAATGGTATTGATGAAGATATCACAATTTTTACACAAGGAAATTTTACAGATTTGTGTCGCGGACCGCACATTATGTCGACCGGCCAAATTAAACATTTTAAGCTTTTAAATTTAGCTGGCGCTTATTGGCGTGGAGATAGTAAAAATAAAATGCTAGTCCGTATTTATGGCACTAGCTGGTGGTCGGAAGAAGAACTACAAAATCATCTTAATGTCTTGGAAGAAAGAAAAAAGAGAGACCATCGTATTTTAGGAAGACAATTAGGATTATTTATGCTTTCTGAATATGGTCCAGGATTCCCATTTTGGCTCCCCAACGGAATGACTCTTCTTAATCAGCTCGAAGATTATTGGAAGTCTCAACACATTAAATTTGACTATGTTTTTACAAAAACTCCAACAATGTTGAGCAAAGAACTTTGGGAAACCAGTGGACATTGGGATCACTATAAGGAAAACATGTATACTACTAAAATAGATGATAGAGAGTTCGCGATTAAACCAATGAACTGCCCAGGTGGCATTTTAGTTTATAAAAACTCACTACATTCATATAAAGATTTGCCAATTAGATTAGCTGAACTTGGTCATGTGCATAGGCATGAGGCAAGCGGAGCATTAAATGGTTTATTTAGAGTTCGTGCATTCACACAAGACGATGCCCATATATTTTGCCGTGAAGATCAATTAGTTGATGAAATCAAAACATTGCTTCAATTTTATGAAGAAATGTATAGCGTATTTGGTTTGGATTATCATATTGAATTGTCAACAAGACCCGAAGAAGGATATATTGGCGATATTAATATTTGGAATAAATCTGAGGCTATTCTCAAAGAAGCATGTGAAAAAAGCGGAAAAGAATTCAAAATTAACCCTGGTGACGGAGCATTCTATGGTCCGAAACTTGATTTCAAACTTAGGGATTCAATGGGCAGAATTTGGCAATGTGGAACAATTCAACTAGATATGAATTTACCAGAAAGGTTTGATTGTTTCTATATTGATAAGGACGGAGAAAAAAAGCGTCCTATTATGCTGCATAGAGCATGTCTTGGATCAATCGAGAGATTCACAGGTATTTTAATTGAACATTTTGCAGGTGCTTTCCCAACCTGGCTTGCGCCAGTTCAAGCAATCATATTACCAGTTAATAATGATTACCATCTTGATTATACGAATAATTTGTATAAATTAATGAAGGAAAATGGAATCAGAGTAGAAAAAGACGACGCAAACGAAAAGCTTGGATATCGTTTAAGAAATGCTCAAATGAGAAAAATTCCATTTACATTAGTTATCGGCGATAATGAGGTAAAAGATAAAACAGTAACATATCGACGTTATGGCCAAAAAGATCAATTAACTGTTTCGATTGATGAATTCATAAAATTGGTTCTTGAAGAAGCAAAGAATAAAACAAGATAAACATAATTCTTAAAAAATGTTGCGGTTTTGCAACATTTTTTCATAAAAGTCTCATAATAGTAAAAGTCAATTTTTAAGGTCTTATAGAATCAAAAATTCTCATCATAAAAATAGAGATTGACACATATCATTGTTAATGATACGATTATTGAGCAAAAAAAGAGGTAGAAAGTAGAGGCACCCGCTTCTCGCCAGACCGATATATATCAGTTGGCCAACGCTACAAATCTTGGGGTTAAGATTTAGTTACGGGTGCAATTCGCTTGCATCCGTTTTTTTAGCAAAAAGGAGTGATATTTATCCAAGACCAAACAAATGGCAAAAAGCCAAACAATCAGTCATCTGATTTAGTAAATGAATTAGTTAGATTTCCAAAAGTTTTATTAATCGGCCCAAACGGCGAACAACTCGGCACCATGAGTGCAAGAGAAGCTCAAGTCAAAGCCAACGAGTACGATTTAGACTTACTATGCGTTGCGCCAAATGCAAATCCACCGGTGTGTAAAATCATCAATTATGGAAAATACCGTTATGAGCAACAGAAAAAGGCTAAAGAAAATCGTAAAAATCAAGTTAAAATCGAAGTAAAAGAGATTCAATTGACACCTCAAATTGGTATTCATGATATGGAAACCAAAGCTCGTGCTGCTACAAAATTCCTTCAAGAAGGAAACAAAGTTAAAGTTGGTGTGAGATTTAGAGGTAGACAGATGACACATATTGAGGTCGGCCAAGAGGCAATGGATAAATTTATCTCGATGCTTGGCGACATTGTTACAGTTGAAAAAGCCGCTAACATGGATGGTCGCTGGCTCATTGCTACATTAGCACCAAAGAAAAAGTAGGAGGAAACATTATGCCAAAAATGAAAAGTAAACGCGCTTTAATGAAAAGAATTAAAGTTACTGGCAGCGGAAAAGTTACAAGACATCATGCTTACGTTAGCCATTTAGCCCCACACAAAACAACAAAACAAAAGAGACACTTAATGAAAGGAACATCAGTCCATAAAACTGATTTAAAGAGGATTAAGTATCTCATTATTAAGTAAGGAGGAGCCAGAAAATGAGAGTTAAAGGCGGAACAGTTACACACGCTCGTCGTAAAAAGATGCTCAAAAGAGCTTCTGGTTACTTCGGAAGCAAACACTTATTATTCAAAACGGCAAAAGAACAAGTAATGCACAGCTTACGCTATGCTTATATTTCTAGAAGAACAATCAAACGAGATTATCGTAAATTATGGATCAGACGTATCAATGCCGCTTGCCGTATGAACGAAATTTCTTACAGCAAATTCATGTTTGGATTAAAAGAAGCTAAAGTTAACGTTAACAGAAAAATGTTAAGCGAACTCGCTATAAATGATCCACAAGCATTCGCTGAATTAGTCAAACTTGCAAAAAAGAATATTAAGTAATTACAAAAAAAATACAAAAAAACCCATCAACAATGGGTTTTTTGTTATTCTTCAATTATTTTAACTTCAATATTTGCTAAAGCGTCATTTATCAATGTTTCATAATCAAACTTATTTTCATATTCTATTACTTCCTCTAAATGAGGCATTGTTTTCGGAGATTTTGGTGTAAAAATGGTACAGCAATCTTCATAAGGTCTAATTGATATTTCGTATGTTTTAATTTTATTTGCGATATTTATAATTTCTAATTTGTCTAAAGTTGCGCACGGTCTAATAACAGGAGTATTAGTTACTTCGTTAATGACATTCATACTCTGCAAAGTTTGGCTCGCAACTTGCCCTACACTTTCGCCAGAAGAAATAATTGGACAATTTCTACGTTTAGCCAATCTTGCAGCAAGCCTAAACATCATTCTTCTCATTATTGTGATGCAATATGATTCAGGACAATTATCATAAATAGCTTCTTGAATTTTAGTGAACGGAATAATGTGCAATCTAATTCGTGGTTGATATTTATTTAATGCAGTTAATATGTCCACGAGCTTATAAATTACACCTTCTTGAGTATATGGGGGTGATGCAAAATGAATGCATTCAATAGTTACGCCTCTTTTCATTAATAAATATGCAGCGACTGGTGAATCAATACCACCACTTAACATATGCATGCTTTTTCCAGCAACACCAAGTGGATAACCGCCAGCTCCAGGAAAAGAATTGGTAAACAAATATGCACCTTCATCACGAATTTCAATACTTAACAATATATCCGGATTGTGAACATCAACTTTCAAGTTAGTATTTTTCAAAATAACAGGCGCTACTATTCTAACAATTTCATCAGAAACCAATGGATAACGTTTGTTACTTCTTTTGCAATTTACTTTAAAAGTCGAGCCATTCTCTAATTTTATTAATTCAAGAGCATCGTTTTTAATCGTTTCAATATTGTCTTCACATTTGTGAACCAAAGATAAAGAGTGAATTCCTGATACATCTTGCAGACGTTTTATAATTTCCTTAGGTTCGTTGTTCTTTAAAGCAACATAAATATGATCATATCTAACATCGATATTGATATTTGTGAAATCTTTTAGTGCATGTCGTACATTTAATGCTAAAAGACGGATAAAATCTTTTTTATTTTTCCCTTTGGTGCTTAATTCACCAAACCTAATCATAATGTGGTCGTAATTTATCATCTATCTAATCTTCTTAATAATATTATCGAGAGTTTCTATAAAAATTTCGACATCTTCTAAAGTATTTTCGCTATCAAAACTTACTCTAATAGTGTTCCTTGCAATTTGTTCTGATTTTCCCATTGCTCTTACGACATAAGATTCTTTTTCTTTGGAAGAATGGCACGCAGAAACACTGGAAACCATGATGCCTTCGTTTGATAATGCTTCAACAACGACAGAAGCTTTTTTGGTTAACGTCGAAAAATTAATAATATAAGGATTTACAATGGGCAAAACTGAATTAACTTCATATAAATCTTTATGTTCTAATAAATATGACACCAATTTATTCGCCAAAATCATCATATTATCGAAGTTTTGCACTCTATTTTTAAAAGCTACATCAACTGTTTTTATAAAGGCTTTTGCATGCGCTAAATCATTGGTACCACTACGATATCCACCTTCTTGACCACCACCGCTAAATAAAGGCATTAGTCCAATATTTTTTCTTTTAATTAAAGCACCACAGCCCATCAAACCATGAATTTTGTGTCCGGTTATCGAAAACATATCAACATCACTTATGTCTGCTTTTTTTCTAAACTTGCCGAAAGCTTGTACCCCATCGACATGAAATGCTATTTTTGGAAATTGTCTTAAATATTTGCCAATTTCTTGTATAGGATTGACAGTCCCAGTTTCATTATTTACATGCATTATAGAAACTAAAATTGTATCTTTTCTTATAGCTTTTTGAACAGATTCGAGTGTAACAATGCCATCTTTATTCGGTAAAACATAGGTCGCTTCAAATCCAAGTTCTTCACACATTTGCTTGACTGTTTCAAGAACAGATGGGTGTTCAATCGCAGAAGTTACAATATGATTACCACGGCGTCTGTTTTTTAGGCAATAACCTTTAATGGCAAGATTGTTAGCTTCAGTTGCACCACTAGTTAAAATAGCTTCAAAACCATCTAAACCCATCGCTTTAATTAAATCTCTATGGGCTTTTTGAAGCATATCAGCCCCTTTTTGACCTTCCGCGTGAATACTAGATGGATTAGCAAAATAATTTCTGGTTGAATCAACGAAAACATCAAGAACGCTTTCATCATTTGTAGTTGAGGCTGCATTATCTAGGTAGATGAAGCGGTTATCAGGCATTCGTATTGTCCTCAATATGACTTCTTTTATAAATGGCTGAAGCGTTAGTGTAAACTTTATCAAAATCGCCCATAAAGAATTCCTTTTCTAATTGACTGAGTTGTTGATCAACATCATTTTGATGATAACGATCTCTATTGGCGTAAACTATTGCACTTTCCGCCAATTTTGCACTATTAAATTTATGTTCGATGTCTTCAAATAGAACATTTGCAAGATTTTTAAGCCTTTCTAATTGTTCTGTTACAGAGCCTATATCAATTGGAGTCGCTTCAAGTAAATCATTTAAATCATTTAATAAAACATAAACGCTATCAAGCTGGACATTATATGCCTCATACAAAGATGAAATATTAAGTAATCTTAATTTTGCTTCAACTTGTTTGGCGCGATAAAAATATACTCTAATCATTTGGTGCGCTTCTTCGGCACTTGATTTTAAGGTTTCAATATAACATTTGAAATCATTTATTGAAGTATTGACATCATCAAACGCTGCACCCAAATCGTTTAGCTTATCCATCAATAAAGAATAAGGTTGCTTTGTGCCACTATGCATAAAGCCTTCTAAAATTCTTTTATAATTACTCATTAAATTAACTTTGTCTCGTAATTCGTTAATTTTCGTTAATTCATCGTCGTTAATTGAATAAACGCTTTTAATTTTTGGAATATAAGAGCAAATTTTAACAAATTCATTTTCGATTTTTATCACATCTCTATAAAGAGGCTCGTATTTTTCTTCAAATTCACTGCGTTTTTCTTTTTCTTTAAATAATTGTGTATTTACTTCATCAATTTTTTGTTCAATTGAATAACAGACTTCGGCCATCCCTTTAATGTCTAAAGCTTGAGCCTTTTTCTTCATTTCTTTAATTTTTAAATTCCAAAGTTCAACTGTTGATTTAAAACATAAATGGAATAATGGAATTCCTTCTCTTTCAACTTGTTTATATTGATCTGATAATTGTCTTATTTTATTAGGAATAACATTCTGCAAAAGAGCACAGATATTTGGCATTTCATTCAAAGAATTACCTAAAGAGTCGATAACTTTGTCGATAATTGGAATATTTTTGGCGCATTCATCATAATTTGCAGCATCAATATAGGTTTCTATATCGGTAAAACATTTATCTAATTTGTCAAATGCTTTTTGATATGATTGTGAGACAAGTTCAATATCATTTGAGACAACATAAAATGATTGTTTGGCAATACGATATTTCTCCTTTAATTTGAAGATTTCAGCACGTGCATCATCTTCTAATTTGATTACTTCATATAAATCCTTATCAAAAGCGTTAACTTTTAATTCAAAGGAATCAATTGCGTTTTTTGCGATATTAATTACAGATTTTATTTGGTGATATTGATTATTTTTAACAAGAGAGTTGAGCTGTTTCAACATCGATTCTGCAAATTTATCATCATTGTCATATAATTCTTTAAATCTTGCAGAAAACGTTTCGTATTTATCAACATATAAAAGGTTTGTTCTACTAACAATTTCTAAACGATGAACATATTGGCTGTCTTGTCCAACTAACAATGCATCAGAAAAAGAAAACTTTTTTCCTAAATCCTTAATTTGTTTCTTATATCGCAATTTTGAGAAGATAAATAAATACAAAATAATAGTTAGGGCAACAATAAAAATAGCACCAACACTAACGCCAACTATTAATCCAATTTTTGCACCTTCGGACAATAATATCATAAATTCCTCTGTATTATCTTATCATCACTTTTAAGTGATTTCTACAAATATTATCCATAATTAACGTCTATTTTCTCTATTAATTATTTAGATTTTATATCTTACCAAAAGTACAAGTTCTAATAAATAATGCTGATTTGAATATACAATTTGTGATATTATTTTTTTATGAATATAAAAGCGTTTTACAAAAAAAATTTTAACACATTACCAGAAACTGTTTTTGATTGTGGAGGAAGGTTTGAAATTCTTGGCAATCACACAGACCACAATCATGGATTATGCCTCGCTGCGACTAGTGATTTATGTATAACTGCGGGGGTTAGCAAACGTCGCGATTTGAAAATAAATTTGTATTCTTTTGGCTTTGAACCTGTAAATATGGATTTAACCTCTTTTGAGATAAATGAGACTGAAAATAAGAGCGCAGCAATGATTCGAGGTGTTGCAAAATATTTAGTGGATAAAGGATATAAAGTTGGGGGATTTGATGCTTCTACTTATTCCACTATTTATCCAGGTGCCGGTCTTTCTTCAAGTGCTGCTTTCGAGCTTTTGATTGGACAAATTTTCAATGTTTTGTTCAATAAAGGAGAAATTGACCGACTCACTTTATGCAAAGCTGGACAGTTTTCTGAGAATAATTATTTTGGCAAAAAAAGTGGTTTACTAGATCAAATTGGTGTTGGTTTTGGAAACATTGTCTCAATCGATTTTAAAGATATTAATAACCCAAAAGTAGAGCAAATTGGCTTTCCTTTTGACGATTTATGTTTTGTCTCAGTTAATACAGGCGGCAATCATTCAACATTAAATAATCTATATTCTTCAATCCCTGAAGACATGTATAATGCTGCAAAGAAAATGGGTCATAACTTTCTAAGAGAATGCTCTCCTCGAGAAATTTCCAATCCTCATAATTTGACCAAATTGGAAAAGTCTCGTTCACTTCACTTCTTTACCGAAAACCAAAGAGTCCTTACTGCTATTAAGGCTTTGAAAGAGATCGATGAAAATAAATTTTTAAAGATGATTAACGAGTCTCGCTTAAGTTCTACAAATGACCTACAAAACATGATGGTTGAAGGACAATATGATGGTTCTCCTCTCCAAGCCTGTGATAGAGCCATGGAAATATTGGAAGGCCATGGAGCGTGCAAAATTAATGGAGGCGGATTTGCTGGCTCGATTATTTGCCTTGTTCCAATCTCATATAAGCAAAAATTTATTAATAAGATGTCTAAATATTATGGTTCAAATAACGTTACAGAAGTTTTTGTTAGAAGTTTTGGACCAAGGATGATTTCCCATAGATAATATTTTTTTACAAAAACTATTGACTGACTTTTTCAATTTTTATATATTATTAACTGCATATAATGCAGCATGTAGATACATCTTGTCAGACGTTTGATGCAAAAACGAAGTAACCAAAGCTATGAGGTGAAACAATTATCAAACACCCGGAGATTCGGAATCTACACCTATTCATTATTTTGCAAGAAAATAAAGGAAAGGAAGGATATATCATGAGATATACTGGATCAGACTGGAAAAGAAGCCGTCGTTTAGGTTTTTCTACATTAGAAACAGGCAAAGAATTACAAAAACGCCCATATGGACCTGGCCAACATGGTGCTAATAGAAAGAAAAAACCTTCAGAATACGGCAAACAGTTGGTTGAAAAACAAAAACTCAGACAAATGTATGGAGTTAACGAAAGACAATTCCGTAGATTATTCATGATTGCATTAGCAAGTAAAGAAGTTACTGGCTTTGCATTTATGAAACTATTAGAAAGCCGTCTCGACAACTTAGTTTACAGAATGGGTTTTGCTCGTACCAGAAAAGGTGCAAGACAATTAGTGAATCACGGTCACATTGAAGTCAATGGCAAAAAGGTTGATATCCCAAGTGCTCTTTGCAATGTTGGAGACGTTATTTCCATTAGAGAAAACGCCAAAGATATGAAGGTAATTAAAGAGGCTTTATCTTCAGTAGCAACCAAAATTGCTTATGTTGAAGTCAATGCTGAAAAATTATCTGGCAAATTTATCCGCGAACCAAATCGTGATGAATTACCAAAAGATATCACCGAATCACAAATCGTTGAATTCTACAACCGCAAACTCTAATATCATAGCTAAAATAAAACCAGCGATTTTCGCTGGTTTTTTTATTTGATTTTCAAAAAATATGGTATATTTTATTTATAAGGCGTAGAAAGAAACAAGTAGTATTTATTTCTTTTATAAGAGAGTATCTGGCTGGTGAAAAGATATTAAAAGCATAAATATGAATACATTCTGGAGCTGCAGGCTGAATATAGTAGGCTTTGCCGAGTTGCGATCGAAATTCGAAAAATAAGGGAAACATATTGTTTCTAAACTGAGGTGGTACCACGATAATTCGTCCTCTGGAGAGGACTTTTATATTTTTAAGGAGATTTAACTATGAAAATTTATGAAGAGTTACAGGCTAGAGGATTAATTGCTCAAGTAACCGATGAAAAAGAAATAAAGGAATTAATCAATAACGGTAATGCAAAATTTTATATAGGCTTTGACCCAACCGCAGATTCATTGCATGTCGGTCATTTTATGGCCTTATGTCTGATGAAAAGACTTCAAGAAGCCGGTAATACCCCTATCGTATTATTGGGCGGAGGCACTGGATATATTGGGGATCCAAGTGGTAGAAGCGATATGAGACAAATGCTTGATAAGGCCACAATAGAAAATAACTGTGAATGTTTCAAAAAACAAATGTCTCGCTTTATCGACTTTAATAAAGCAATAGTCGCAAATAATGCTGATTGGTTATTAGATTTAAATTATGTTGAATTTATAAGAGATATTGGACCATGTTTTTCTGTTAATAATATGTTAAGAGCAGAATGCTATAAGCAGAGAATGGAAAAAGGTTTATCATTTCTAGAATTCAATTATATGCTTATGCAGTCATATGATTTCTATTATTTAAATCAAAAATATGGCTGTAATATGCAGTTCGGTGGAGACGATCAATGGAGTAATATGCTCGGCGGCACAGAACTCATTAGGAAAAAGACAGGAAAAGATGCCTATGCGATGACTATTACTTTGCTTTTAAATAGTGAAGGCAAAAAAATGGGAAAAACTGCAAATGGCGCTATTTGGCTTGATGAGAGAAAAACGACACCATTTGAATTTTTTCAATATTGGAGAAATATAGATGACAATGATGTTATAAAATGCCTAAAATTATTAACATTTCTTCCACTTGAACAAATTATAGAAATGGAAAGTTGGCCAGGTGAACGAATAAATGAAATGAAAGAAATTTTGGCATATGAGCTAACTAAATTAGTACACGGAAAAACAAAAGCTGATGAAATTCTTCAATCAGCAAGAAATTTATTTTCTGGCAAAACAAATGATGAAAATATGCCTAAAGAAATAATCCATGTAGAAACTGATACAAATTTATTAGATGTATTGGTTTTGTCAAAACTTACTTCTAGCAAAGGGGAAGGTCGTAGGCTTATCGAACAAGGCGGACTCTCTATTAATGATCAAAAAATAATTAATCCAAATTTAATAATAAAATTGGACGAACTCAATAAAGGCATCAATATTCGTAAGGGCAAAAAAGTATTTATAAAAGTTATAAATAATTAAAAATCACTGCAAAAGAGGCATATTTTTAGTAAATTGGATAATTTACAACTTTTAATTTATCGTTATTATAATTGGCGCGTCCTTCTTTTGCTTCGCCTTTTCCATCTAGCATTACTAAGTCGCCAGTAAATCCACATGTCATATTGTTAACAAAATATGTGCCAACACCATACATATCAACCGGAACATTTAATCTTGTCCATTCTTGAATTTTTTCAGGAGTAAAGCTTGATGATACAATTATTTTTACAAAATTAAAACCGTTATCATCTAATGCTTTTCTCAAGGCAAATATTAATTCTTTACATACACCATGAGCATCAAAACTCGTAGTGTCTTTATTATCAAAATAATGATCAATTAGTGATTTGCTGGTATCAACTCTAACCGCATTTAATTTATGACCAAGATGTTTGGCCAACAATACAGAATCAACGACAACATTGTTATTATAATCAATTAGTGCTGTAACCTTTTCATCTGGATATGTTTTTAAATAAATGTCAGCAGCCTTGCAAACATCACCACCACAAACTTGTATTAAAGCATGTGGCATTGTACCCATTCCTCTACCGCCCCACCACAATCCTTGCGCGTCAGTAGAAATTTTTGTAATTCCTGCCACAAAAGTAGCATATCCATCACCAATTTGAGTATGATAATCATCTTGTCTGTCAGCCATAGAAAATACTGGAGTATTACCTACAACTTTTAAAACTTCTCTTACATTTGTTGCAACGCTTGTTCTGCGAGCTAAAATTCCGTCAATGACGCTTTCTAAAAATCCAAAATTTTCGTATTTACCAGTAACTTTTAAAACTGGCATCATATTATTAATAATATCTCCATCATTCATAGCTTCAATTTGTAGCGTTTCAGGAGAAATTGCAAAGGTATGTAATAAAGCAATTGCCTCATCAACGCCACAAAGCATTGAATCATCTCTTCTTTGGAACCACTGCATTGTCACAATATGGTTAGGTTCGTTTTCTTTAACTATTCTGTTGCTTTTTAAAAAATAATTAGCGCTATAAAACCCATCCTTAAGTTTAGGGTCAAAATTGAATGTTTTATTTGTAAGACGTGATATTTTTCCTTCCCTTTTTAATTCAATTTCAAGCATATTACTTAGCCTCCATTTTGAAAAAATCTAAATCATCAATTTGATTGTCGAGCGTAATAATCTTATTTGGTTCTATATTATCTATATATAAATCAAAATATGAACAACATCTGCCATTAGATACTGTTTCATCTCTTAAAAACGTTCCCTTTTCAGCAAAAACAAATTTTTGTCCATCAATAGTTTTTATATGATATCCTGAATCATTTTTATAAGCCAATGTTTCTAATTTGCAATTTGATAATATGTGATTAATCGCATCAATTAATGGATTGCTTGGTAAAAATACTATTCCAGAATACTTAATTTTTGCAATTCTAATAAAATCGGGTATTTTATAGCCAACAATTTTATTATTTGAGAATAAAACAAAAATACCATTAATTTGCTTTTCATTATCAACTTTATCGTCGCTAAAAAGAATTAATAAAGCGTTGTTATCATCATGATGATTAAATAAACCATAGTTTGTGATCATTTTTCTAATACCACCCTATTTATCTTTGTCCCTTCATTTCTAAAGAATTCCTCATATTCCGTTTGAAAGTCAAAAGGATCTGTCCCATCATAATCATTTGTGATACTTAAAATGTTCCATTTATTTTCGTTAAAGGTCTCAATAGAGTCATTAAAAAGTTCATTATCATCTGTCTTGAAAATAACTTTTCCATGTTTAGTAAGTATTCTTCTATACTGTTCCAAAAACAATGTTGAAGTAAGACGACGTTTGTGATGCTTTTTCTTGGGCCATGGGTCTGAAAAATTTAGAAAAATTGTTTCTATAGAATTATCATTAAAATAATCAAAAATCCTTGCAAAATCCGCATGAATTAGAAAAACATTAGGTAATTTCTCTTCAACTAACTTCTTAGCAATAAAGCCACAACACGTTATATTTCTTTCAACACCAATAAATATTTTATCAGGATTATTCAATGCCATTTTAACAAGAAATTCACCTTTTCCAGACCCAATTTCTAAATAAAATTGATCCATTTTTTTAATTCTTTCAAGATCGATTTGAACTTCAGGATGTTCATTAAGAAAAGGCTCTGCCCAAGCTTTAAATTTAGTTCTCATTGGCTTTCTTTCCTAAATAACAAATTGCTCGAGCAAAAACGCTCATTCCTTTATATAAATCGCTTATTTTTACAGATTCTCCCGGAGAATGCATGTTACTTTCCCACCCAGGAAATTGCATGCCAAAGGCTACAACATTATCGGCTTCTTTAGCATAAGTTCCACCACCAATTGCAAGAGGTTTACTTTTAAAATCACCAGTTTCATCTTGATAAGCAGACAATAACGTCGAAATAAGAGATGAATCTTTAGCATAAAATAGCAATGGCGACTCAGATACAACTTTTATTTCAAAAGGTTTAAAAGCTTCTCTAATATTATTTAATAATTCATTTTTATCACAAGTTTCGACATATCTAAAATTCACTGTTGCAGAAAATTTTGAGTTAATTAAAGAAATTAATCCTAAATTACTGCTATTATGGCCCATTTCTCTGCTAGAAGAATACGCATTAAAACTGGATCCATCTAATTTTGAAAGCAATTTTGAAAGGAATATAAGCTTTTCATTTTTATAATAGCCTGCTAAACATTTAATAGCCATATAACCTGCATTTATACCTAATTCAGGCATTGCGCCGTGAGCTGATTTTCCTGTAAAAACAACAGTTGTTATGTCATCTTCTGTATGAATTTTGGCTTCTTTTTGAGAATAATTGTCGCATATGTATCTAATAAATTTTTCATCTAAAGATACTTTTATTTCACACTTCTCAATAACTGAGTTACTAGCAACCCCACCACTTATAGAAATTAGCTCAGGTAAATCGATTTTCCCATTAACCTCAAAATTCATAATTCCTTTTTCAGCAAATATCAATGGAAAGTCACTATCAGGAGAAAATCCAAGTGTTGGTTGAGGCTTTTTCAATTTATGGAAATAATAATCCATTCCCAAAGATCCTCTTTCTTCATTACCGCCAACTAAAAAACGATATTGGCAATTCTCAGGTAAAGCGCTATTTTCTTTTAATGCCTTTAGAGCATAATAACATGATAATAATGGTCCTTTATCGTCAGCAACACCACGTCCATAAATTACTTTTTTTATTATAGTGGTATCAAATGGTTCAACATGCCATCCTGTACCTTCAGGAACGACATCAGCATGAGCCATAATAGTAACGTTTTTTTCGCCAGTTCCATATAAAATTTCTACAACTTTATTGCCGTAATTATTAACAGTAAAACCATCACGTTCTGCTAGATTGGCAATAAAATTTAAGGCATCACTAACACCTTTCCCAAAAGGATTTTCAGGACTTTGCGTAGTTTCATCATATTGAGAATTTATACGCACAAATTCCTTTAATGTACTTAGTAAAGTCTTTTGATAATTTTTTGTAATTTTGTCAAAATAGCTGTGTTTTAGCATATATTTTCTCCTATTTTATTATAAATTTAATTCCGCAATATCATTGATTCCCGTGAGGCAAAGATTCTCATCATAAATAAAATTATTTAATAAATCTTTTACGTAAACAGCATTGCCGCCCGTCAAAATTAATTTAAGCGGATATCCCAATTCATTTTCGTATCGTTTGGCCATACCAACCAATGTATCAATATGCGAATATATAACACCATTAACAATCGCACGATTTGTGTTTTTACTATCTTTAAGTGAGGTTGGATTTTCTAATGCAGTTTCAGATAATAACGCGGCAGTTTTAGTTATTGCGTCAAGCCCCAAAGAAAGTCCAGGAATAATTACACAGGAGTTAAAAACACCATTTTTATCAAGAAGCATCAACTTGGTCGCGGTTCCTAAATCAGCAATTAATGATGGAAAGCCATATATTTCTTTAGTTGAAACCAAATCTGCTACCAAATCTGCTCCGACTTCATTGGGGTTATCAACCATCATATCAAGCCCAGTATTAATTTGTGAATTGATAAAGAGTATTTTAACCTTCACTAACTTATTTATCGCATTAACTAAAGGCGTATTTAAAGAAGGCACAACAGAAGCGATAACCGCTTCGTTAATATTATTCAAATATTCATCAGTCAATATTTGCTTGAGTGAAAAATAAAGTTCATCTGTGGTAAGTTTATTATTTGTATTAAAGATAAATTTTTCTTTTAGTAAATTTTTATAAAATATTCCAACATCTATTGTTGTATTTCCAACATCAATACAAAGTCTCATATTAACCAACTACGATATTAACGATTTTGTTTTTCACGACAATTATTTTTTTGATTTCTTTATCGCTAATATGTCTTTGCACTCCCTCTTGTTCTAAGGCAAGCTTTTTAAGCTCTTCTTCATTCATATCTTTTTCAACTTCAATTGTTGCACGCAGTTTTCCATTGACGGATACTGCTATGTTGACAGTATTTAAGACAGTCTTAGTTTCATCAAATTTTGGCCATGATTCGTAAACAATAACATTTTTATGCCCTAATAATGACCATAACTCTTCTCCTAAATGTGGTGAAATACAATCTAACATCTTAACAAAGCCTTCAAGATAAGGAATATAAAGAGAATTTGCTTTATAAAATTCATTCGTTAAAACCATTAGGGCGCTTATTGCGGTATTAAACTGTAAATGTTCAAAATCTTCTGTAACTTTTTTAACGGTTACATTATAAATGTAATCAAGTTTTCCATCATTTTCATTAGTGAATTTTGATATGTACTCTTCCTCAGTGAATAATCTATATACACGATCTAAATATCTTTTAGCCCCATCAAGGCCACTATCGCTCCATGGCAAGCTTGCTTCTAATGGGCCCATAAACATTTCGTAAAGTCTTAGACTATCAGCGCCGAATTTTGCAACAACATCATCAGGATTAACGACATTGCCACGTGATTTGCTCATTTTTTCGCCATTTGAACCAAGAATCATGCCTTGATGAAACAATTTTTTAAATGGTTCTCTGCAAGAAACATAACCCTGATCATATAAAAATTTATGCCAGAAACGTGCATATAAAAGATGAAGAACAGCATGTTCGGCTCCACCAATATATAAATCAACAGGAAGCCAATGATCTAATAATTTTTTATCGCCCAATTCTTTATCGTTGTGCGGATCTATATATCTCAGATAATACCAACAAGATCCTGCCCATTGAGGCATTGTGTTTGTCTCTCTTAGTCCATGTGAACCATCAGGTAACAAAACATTTAGCCACTCTTTTGCATGTACTAAAGGTGATTCGCCTGTTCCACTTGGTTTATATTCTTTCATTTCAGGTAAAGTTAAAGGTAAATCTTTTTCAGTTAAAGGTACTAATTCATCATTATCTTTTATAATGACTGGAATAGGTTCACCCCAGTAACGTTGCCTAGAGAAAAGCCAATCACGTAATTTGTAATTTACTTGTACTGAACCAGAACCATCTTCGATAAGCTTATTTAATATTACTTTTTTAGCATCTTTTATTAGCAAACCATCGGCAATATCACTATTTATGTGTTTTGCATCGCCAGTCATTGCGGAAGATGAAATATCTCCTTCTAAAACTTGATTAATAGGTAAATTATATTTTTTTGCAAATGCATAATCTCTATCATCGTGGGCTGGAACAGCCATAACAGCGCCGGTTCCATATGAACCTAAAACATAATCCGCAATATAAATCGGAACTGCTTTTCCATTAATCGGATTAATAGCAAAAGAACCAGTAAATACACCAGTTTTATCTTTGTTTAATTCAGTTCTTTCTAAATCGCTTTTTGATTCTATTTCTTTTAAATATTTTAGTACATCAAACTCTTGTTCTTTGGCAGTTATCTCTTTAACTAAAGAGTGTTCGGGTGCCAAAACACAATAAGAACAACCATATAATGTATCTACACGAGTGGTGAAAACATAAAATTTCTTATCTGTGTCTTTAACTTTAAAGCAAATTTTTGCTCCTTCACTTCTACCAATCCAGTTTCTTTGCATATCAAGAGTAGAAGCTGGCCAATCAAGGCCATCAAGGCCATCAAGTAATTTATCAGCATAATCAGTAATTTTTAAGACCCATTGTCTCATTTGTTTTCTGACAACAGGAAAACCACCAACTTCGCTTTTCCCATCAATTACTTCTTCATTAGCCAAGACTGTACCTAATTCAGGACAAAAATTGACAGGTCTATAATCAATGTATGCCAAATTATTTTCATATAATTTTAAAAATATAAATTGAGTCCATTTATAATATGTTGGATCGCTGGTAGCAAATTCTCTAGCCCAATCATAAGAAAAGCCTAAAGATTTAATTTGTTCACGAAAATGATCGATATTAACTTTAGTTATTATGCTTGGATGCTGATTAGTTTTCATTGCATATTGTTCTGCAGGAAGGCCAAATGAATCCCATCCTATAGGATGCAAAACATTGAATCCTTGCATGCGTTTCATTCTAGCAACAACATCACTCGCGGTATAACCTTCTGGGTGTCCAACATGTAATCCTTGTCCACTAGGATATGGAAACATATCCAAAATATAGTATTTGGGTTTGGAAAAATCGTATGTATCACATTGAAAACATTTTTCATCTTCCCAACGTTTTCTCCATTTTTGTTCAATTTTTTGATAATCGTATCCCATAAATTTACTCCTGCATGCTCAATATGCGCATACTTATACATATTATACACTCATGCACGCTCGTGTGTATAATAAATGTGGTTAGTGTCGCCAAAAATATGTATAATTATTAACATGAAAATTAAACTATCTCTTAAAAAAATGATGTTTTATTACACAATTATTTATTTTGTGATATTGATTATATTGTTTTTAACACTACTTAGAATTTTTATATCTCCATGGACATGGATACAACCTACAATTATTGGAGCATATACTTTAATAATTTCTATTTTTTATATAGTAATTTACCAAAACAATTATTATGAAATTACAAGAAAATATGTGAAATTTAAAAGGTTTTCGAAAGAATTTATTTATTTTTTTAGTGAAATTCTTTATGTTGATCAAGAACAAAGCCAAAAGAAAAATATAATATGTTTTTATACTATAAAAGGTCATTCTAAATATCTCATCGGTGACAACAAAAAGATATTATTAAGCACTATTATTTCTGAATCAAAAAACCTCATTAGTAAAGAAGAATTTGATAGAAGATTTCCTAATATCAAACTTTGATAATAAAATTGTATTGATAGAAACGGCTGATTATGATAACATAATTCGGCAACTTAAAAGGAGGCTACGATATGTCAAGAGTATGTCCAGTTACAGGCAAAGGACCAATGAGCGGTAATAATCGTTCACATTCTTTGAGAGCTACACGCCGCAAATGGGGAACTAATCTTCAATACCGCACTGTCGTGGTCGATGGTAAAGAAACACGCGTTAGAATGTCTACACGTGCTTATAGAAGCCTCACCAAAACAGTCAAAGATTAAGAAAACGTATCATAAAAGAATAACGCTATGCGTTATTTTTTTTATAAACGTATCAATGAATAAACAACCAATATTATTTCATTAAATAAAATATTAAACATTATTAACCATTCTGTAAGAGCCAATGGGGATATTTTTGGTCTTGAAAAAACAATTTCGCCATTTGCATCGTTATTTTCTGTTAACTTTGCCCATGATAAAAGCTTTGGATTAAATAACAATACAATTACAAACAATGCTGATATTGATGTGAAAATGATTGACAATATGGGAATGGGCGAATCTTCAATTATTTTAAGCATTCTAATTGAGTCCAAAAGAACAGCTAATGGGCACATTAGACTTGTTACCGCCATAATGCTTACGAGAGCTAGGTGTTGTTTTAGCATTGAAAGTGGCACATTTGTCAATATCCCAAAAATTATGGTGGCTATACAAGCAGTAACACACCCAAATATTAACAAGGCATATCGACTATATATTGAAACTAGTAAAAATAAAACAATTGAAAAACAAATTGATAGAATTAATGCGGAATTTGCAGCAAAATTGGTTTTAAATCCACATTTTTCATTTATTTCGTAAGGGAAAAAATTTCTCAATTTATACTTCTCATTATTGCGAATTCTAAATATCCTTTTAGACATAAAAATGAATAAAGAGAAAAGAAACAAAGAAGCGATAAATAAACCCAATAGAATAAAAGTCATAATTTTAACTTATTAATTCTTTCTTCAACATCATCATGACCAAACAAATATGATCCCGCAACAAGAATATTTGCACCTGCTTCAACACATTTTTTTCCTGTTTCGCCATTTATGCCACCATCAACTTCAATTAAACACTTAATATTATTTTGTTTAATCTTTTTACTCAATATGGCAATTTTATCAATACTATCTTCTATGAAAGCCTGGCCACCAAAGCCTGGTTCTACAGACATAATTAAAACCAAATCCAAAGAATATAAGAATGGAAATATTTTAAATATTGGCGTGCCTGGCTTAATAGAAAGTCCGGCTTTTGCGCCATAAGAGTGGATTAAATCAATAGTCCTAAATACGTCATTATCATTTTTGCAAGCTTCATAATGGAAGGTTAAAATTTGTGCACCAGCTTTAATAAATTTACTTGCATAAAAATACGGATCAGAAATCATGATATGAACATCATTAATTAGATTAAATTTACCCTTAATACTTTTTAAAACCGGGACACCAAAAGATATGTTAGGGACAAAGTGCCCGTCCATGACATCAAAATGTAACCAATCAGCTCCAGCATTCTCCATTTTTGTAATTTCACTATCTAAATTAGTGAAGTCCGCGCTTAACAATGACGGTGCAATAATAGTTTTCATAATTTTTTCTCACTTTCCGATAATAATTTTATATATTCATTATAAATAGAAACATCTATTTCGTTATTTTCTAAAGCAGCTTTTATAGCACAATTTTTCTCAGACATATGCAAACAATTTGAAAAAAAACATTTGCCAAAATATTTATCAAACCCAGGAAAATACCTAGCAATTTCAATTCTAGACAGGTTTAAATCGAGTGATGAAAAACCAGGTGTGTCAGCAATATAACCACCATTATATGGTAACAAAATTACTTCCTTTGTTTCGTGTTTTCCTCTTCCTAAAGCAACGGAATATTCACCGATTTGTCTTTCATATTTTTCATCTATTGAATTTAATATAGAACTTTTCCCGACACCAGATTGCCCAATAAGAACTGTAATATTGTTTGAAAACAACGAACTAACTTCTTTTATGCCAACATTATTTTTATTTGAAATTGGTAAAACTTTAATACCAAGTTTTTCAAAATCCTCAGCAATTCTCCTATATTGAGACAATTCTTTTTCTGTATCAACTTTTGTAATAATCAAATATGATGGAATGTTATTTGCATTAGCATACGTTAAATATTTCAAAGCAAGATGAGGCGAAAATTCTGGCTCTTTAATAGATAAAACTATAAGAATCTGATCTATGTTAGCGATGCATGGCCTTATTAACTCAGATTTTCTTGAATAAATATCGCGAATAACTAATTTTTCATCATCTAAATCAACATAGTCGCCAACAGCTATTCTAAATTTTTCTTTTTTAAATAGCCCTCGTGCAGGAACATTAAAAATTACCCCGTCGCACATTACGGCATAAACACTATATTTTACAGAAACAACCAAACCCTTCATGATTTAAAACCAAATATGCGTGAAAGCATTCCTTTTTTAACGTCTTTTGTGCCATTTATTTTAACAAAAAATAAATCATCATAAAATTCTTTCACCGTTTGATATCGATCTCCAGGCTTTTTCATTGTTGCTTTAAATATAATCTTCTCAATATCTTTGCTGATATTTGGATTAATTTTTTTTGGAGATGGGAATTTATCATGTATTTGAGCAACGACAGTTTCAACAGCATTTTTCTTTGAAAATGGTACACGACCAGTTACTAATTCAAAAAATGTAATTCCTGCAGAATATATGTCACTTAAATTAGTAGCCAATCCACCAGTTGCTATCTCAGGTGCCATATAACAAACACTTCCAACAATTTTGTCACTATTTACTGTTTGCTTTATATCTAACGTATCGGCGATAGCAATACCAAAATCACCTAGTTTTAACGTACCATTAGAAAGAAGAAAAATATTATCTGGTTTAATATCACGATGGACAACATTATGTTGATGTGCATAATTTAGTGCGCCTAATAATTGAAGCATACAATCAACAGCTTCGCTTATAGGAAGCATACCACGAGAGTCCAATATTAATTTTAAATTTTGACCAGAGATATATTCCTGAACTATATAGGGCCTATTATCAAAGGTCCCCTGATCCAATACTTTTATGATGTTTGGATGATTTAGGCTTGCGGCAATTGTTGTTTCGTTTTGAAACCTTTTCAAATTCACAGGATTATCCATCACATCTAATTTAATTACTTTTATTGCCACCGATTTTTTGCTAATGATATCAGTTGCTAAAAAGACTTCAGCCATTCCACCTTGGCCGATACGGTTTTCAATTTTGTAGCGACCATCTATTAATGTTCCTGTTGCAATAGGCATTATCTAATGGCCTCCCAAATAACAACAGCCATATTATCGCTTCCACCATTTTTATTAGCAATATGGATGAGTTCTGCTACTTTTTCTTCAACGGTGTCATCACCTTTTAAAATCGATTCAATATTTTTTAAAGAAACATTATTATATAAACCATCGCTACATAACAAAATTCTATTAAAATCATAAATGGAATTTTTCAAATCTATAGAGCAACTTGGATAAACACCAAGAGCATTTAAAAGCACATGTCGATCTGGGTGCGTTTCTATATCGCTTTTTTTAATTTGACCAGTACGATATAAGTAAGCAACATATGATTGATCTTCAGTTAATTGTTCTAATTGGCCTTCTTTAAGTTGATACGCTCGAGAATCTCCAATTTGAGCTAAATATTTATGGTTTTTTATAATTAAACATAGCGTTAAAGTTGTTCCCATTCCATTGTTAGAAATGTCTTTTAATGACTCGTTATAAATAAGAGTGTTTGCTTTTTTGATTGTTGATTTTATCCAATGTTTTATATCAAAAACGTTGCAAAACCTGGATTTTTTTTCAAATTCTTGCTTTAAGACGTCTCGAGCAATCTTTGAAGCAACCTCACCTTTATTTTCACCACCCATCCCATCAAAAACCGCAAGCAAAACATTGCCTCGCCCATTAACTAACGCGATTGCCTGATCTTCATTATTTTTGCGCACTTTTCCTATGTCAGTCTTATAACAAAAATGGCCCGTTAAATAATTGCTCATATTTTCACCTCAGCTTTTGCTCTTAACTGTCCACATGCTGCGTCTATATCGCTTCCGAATTCTTTTCTTATCGTTGCGGTGACGCCACCTTTTGTTAAGTAATCCAAAAATGCATGAACTCTATTTCCGCTACTACGTTTATAGTTGTTTTTATTTGTTTCATTATATGGAATTAAATTCACATATCCTTTTGTACCTTTTATCAATTCAATAAGCTCATTCGCACACTCTTTAGTATCGTTGATGCCTTCTAGTAGAAGATATTCATAAGTTACCCGCCTATCAGCAACAAATTCATATTCTTTTACAGCCGACATTAACATTTCTAAAGGATAGACTTTATTTATTTTCATTAAGACATTACGCAATTTATCATTTGGAGCATGTAAAGAAATTGCTAAATTTGTTTGCAATCCTTCTTTTGCATATTTTCTAATTCCATCAATTAGTCCACAAGTTGAAACTGTAATATGTCTAGCTCCAATAGCCAATCCTTTTTGAAAATTTATTATTCTAATAAAATCCATAACATTCTCATAATTATCAAACGGTTCACCAGTGCCCATCACCACAACATGGGTGACATGCTGGCCGAGGCCTTCTTCCTTTAATATTTGATTGATAACCATGATTTGTCCAACCATTTCTCCAGGAGTTAAGTTTCGAACCTTTCCTAATGTTCCACTAGAACAGAAAGAACACGCCATATTGCATCCAACCTGACTTGAAACGCATACCGCACATCCGTAGTTATATCGCATCAATACAGTTTCAACTTTGTTACCGTCATGAAGTTCCAAGAGTAATTTAATTGTCCCGTCTTGAGAAACTTGCTTGGCAAATATTTTAGGCAACCATAGACAATATTTTTCATTTAATACATCTCTAAATTTAATCGAAATATCAGTCATTTCGTCGAAAGAAAAAACCTTCTTTTCATACATCCAAACAAAGAGCTGAGTTGCTCTATACGGTTTTTGCCCTTCACCAAGCATAATTTTTTCTAGTTTGTTATGCTCAAAATCGTATAAATTTATCATAACAAATCCTTTTTATGCAATATTGCATAGTATAAACAAGATTCATATTCTTCAAAAGGGAAAAATTGTTTTTCTTCTTTTAACACAAAATCAGTATGAGAAGATAAGAAATCATTTATTACAACCATAGACTCTTTTTTGCTCAAAGTTGGAACCATATAGACAAGATTTCCACCTTCCTCAACTTGTTCACTTGCTTCACTTAAGGTTTCGAATTGTTCTTTGATAATGAAATCCAAATCTTCTCTATTAGTTCTCAAAAAGTAATCCGGTGTTGTTCGCAATAAGTCGAACATTGAAGATTTGGGTAACACAATAAATGTAGAAACTTTTTTCGACAAACAGGTAATAATTTGATTGTGTGGAATTTCAAAAATTTCTGTATTAGAACATTGAATTTTCTTTGCATATCTCATCTCTTTTAGATAATGTTGATGGTTATTTGTAAGATTTTCTAATAAAATATCTCTTCCAAATTTTGAATATAAATAAAGAGACATGTTGTTTTGAATGGCACTAAAAATAGCAGTGCCTTTGAATGGATCAATATCTAGTTTGTCCAATAATAATTTAGTTGCCATTTTTATTGGAAATAATGTTAAATCGTCATTTTGGATAGCTTTAAAATTGAACTTTTCTTCAAATATATATATTCCATCAACAGGAGAAGATTTTATTTTTGCATGTTCTGCCAATATTTGTGTTTTATCTTTTAAGAGTTCATTTGGGCAAACAGTTAAATGTGAGGTTTTATTATTAGATTTTAAGATAGTTATAGTTAATAAAATTCCATAGTATTTCTGCCACATTGCGACAATCCACTCTGGTGTGTTATATCGTAAAGAAAGATACAGGGTTGATTTTTTGTCTAAATCATCAGGTATTAAATGTTCGCTCAATGCATGATTTAATATTTGAGAAATGCTCTTATTGTTTTTTATAACATTCTTAAAAGCACTGACCATTTCGGTTTTTGAAAACCTTTTTAAGTAAAGTTCGTTCGCGATTAAACAAAATACTGCATGTTTTTCATCAACGTCACCATCTGTGCTTATATTTTTTTCGTAAAAATAATTAAAAACTAAATAATGTCGAAGCACACATCCTGTTAAAGCTGAGATATCGATTCTATCTTGTTTTTCTAAAAAATTAGATGAAAAAACATTTTTAAGAGCAACAGCAAAAGTTGTTCTTTTAGATATTATGTTTTTTAAAACATTCAACGATAAAATAAATTTATCCATACACGTATATTATATACACGCTTGCGATAAAACAAAAATAAAAACGCAATAAGCGTTTTATTTATCAATTTTAATTATAAAGTTATTTGTTTTTTGAATAGTTTTCGAAAATGTCACCAGTATAAATTTGGTCATTCTCTTCGCCTTCTTCTAAATCTTCACAGCAATGATCTGAATCAGCATTAACAACATTATCTTCGCTTATATATCTTGGGTAGTTAGGATTAATTTTTGTGTTTCTGTGATCCACTGAATAATATTGAAATCTTATATCAACATGAATGGCAATTTCTTCTAAAGCGGAAAAGATAACTTGAGCGGCTTTTTCTTGAAGCACACTAACTTTTAAAGGTAGGTTAACAATCACGAGAGCATTCCAAGATGTTTGTTCCATCCCTTTATGAAAAATCATTGTATTAGGTGCAACAAAATTTATTTCATCTTCATCAACTTCATAAAGTTTAGCTAATAAAGGCGTCAATTCTCTAGATACGTCCCCAACTACGAATTGGTCTAAACCATAAATAAATACACTAATCATACAAAAACCTCATTTTGTATAATACTACATTTCTTATAGAAATCGTAGAAAAAAACGAATTGCAACAACAATTCGTTTATGATTTTCGCTTTAATTTAATAAGTTTAATTATCTCTTCTGATGCTTCTACAACACTCTTATTTACAACAACATAATCATATTCAGTTTGAAGCGTCATTTCTTTTTTACCTTTTTCCAATCTTTCTTTAATTACACTATCTGTTTCAGATTGACGTTTTCTAATTCTGTTTTCAAGCGCTTTGAGACTTGGAGGCATTAAAAATATTGAAATTACACGATCATCAGTAACTTTTTTCATGACCTGTGTCGCGCCATTTACTTCTATTTCAAGTAAAACATCTTTGCCTTTATTTCTTAAATCTTCAACTATATCTTTCGGCGTTCCATACTTATTTCCAACAAATTCAGCCCATTCAAGAAATTTCCCTTGTTTAATTCTTTCGTCAAATTCTTCCTTCGAAACGAAATAATAGTCAACACCATCTTGTTCAGCGTTTCTTGGAGAACGTGTTGTCATAGAAATAGAATAAAATAAATTCAATTTGGAATTTTCGAAAATATATTTTCTTATTGTTCCCTTACCAACGCCAGATGGACCGCTTAATATAATAAGTAAACCTTTTTTCATCAATAACTATTATAGTTATAAACGTATAAATAAATCAAACTATATGTTATATTGTTAACAAATGGAAAAACTTAACTATAAAAATATAGAGGAAATTTCAAAGGAAATAGATGCAAAGGCATCAAAAAATTTTATAACTGGCATTTCTGTTATAAATAGTACAGATATACTAATAAGCTTTGCCTTTTATAAGACCGAAAAACTTTTTATTTCGTTAAATCATGAGTATCCATTTGTTTGCCTGGTGAATTACAAAAATTCAATACCAACAACATTAGGAAACACAAACACTTTTTTGAGAAAATACGTAAAAGATGCGTATCTAGACAAGGTTGAATTTGTAGATGGCGATCGAGTCATCGTTTTAAAACTGAAGAAAAGTGACGAATTTTATAAAAAGTTTTCATTTACTATCTATTTGGAACTTTTTTCACACAGATCAAATATGATAATTGTAGATGAAAATAATAAAATAGTGTTTGCTATGCATTACACTACAATAAATAATTCAAGACCTGTTATTAATGGCATAATTTATACACCAGTTAAACCAATTAAAAGTAAATGCTGTGAAAATGAGTTTTCATTAGACAAATTTAAGAAAGATTGTCTCAAAAAAATAAATGATTCTTTAATTAAAAAGGAAACAGAACAATTCATGCCTCTGCACAGTTTTATTAAAAGCAAAATCAAATCTATTAGTAAAAAAATAACCATCCAAAAAAATGATTTAGAGAAGGCAAAATCGTACAAAGAGGATCAAAAAATTGCAGATGAACTATCCGCCTTTTATTACGATGAAAATCAATTAAAATCTTATATAAACTCTTCAAAAATCAACTATAATTCTGAAAATTCCTTAGCTGAAAATATAGCAAATTATTACAAACTCGCAAAGAAAAAGAAGAGAACAATTGAAATGACGGAAATAGAAATAAAAAAGTCTTATAACGAATTAGAACAATTTGAAAACATTTTGAATACTTGGCCTTTTTTAACATATGATGAATTGCAAGAACTTACATCAAAATATATTAAAAATAAACCGGCTAAAAGCAAACAAAATAATTCAGTTATTGACCTGCCTTCTTATATTACATTAGGTAACACAAAAATTGGTTTTGGAAAAACAGCTAAACAAAATGAAATTTTAACCTTCAAAATTGCTAAAAAATCCTATTACTATTTTCATATATTAAACTATAGCGGGAGTCACGTTGTTGTATTTTCAAACAATCCTACTAACGATGAAATATTAACTGCATGTGAAATGGCCATACTTCTGTCTGGCAAAGAATGTGGAGAAGTGTCAATGAGCGAAATAAAAGATGTAAAAAAGGGGCAATTTATAGGCCAGGTTCTTCTTGGCAAATATCAATCATTTAACATTACAAAAATTAGAGAAAATACGAAAAACCTTATTAAAAGTTCACTTAAATTTCGATAATTCGTTATCTAGAAAATCTTCGCCTTTGATTGCTTCCGCTGTTGAAAGGTCGTTAAATTTTTGTTGCCTTAAAATTTCATAAACAACAATGGCGACACAATTAGAAAGATTAAGACTTCTTGCCTCTGGAACCATTGGCAATCGAGCGCACTTTTCAGAATTAGCTCTCAACATATCGTGTGGAATTCCTGTAGATTCACGTCCAAACATTACAAAAATATCGTTTATTGTATTTGAAAAATCAAAATTGCTATAAACGTTTTTGCTATAACGCGTTACATAATAAATATCTGCATTAGGATATTCTTTATAGAAAGAATCTAAATCATTAAAATATGAAAATTTTAGATTATCAATATAGTCCATTCCAACTCGCTTAAGATCTTTTGAATCAATCGAAAAAGAAATAGGCCCAATAATATCAAGATGCGCATTCACTGCAACGCAAGTACGCATAATATTACCAGTATTTTGTGGCTTTTCAGGTTGAAATAGAACTATATGAATCATTTTTATATATATAATTTTTTTATTTCCAAATCTCTTTGTGGTTTAATAACTTTTAAATAATTATCAATGCATTCAGCGATTACTTTTTTTGCTTCATTCGAATCTAAAACTTCATCTATTTCAGTATCTTTTCCTTCTAAAGTTTTATAAACCATAAAGAAATGTTTTATTTCGTCCATAATATGCTCTGGTATTTGTTCAATATCATCAAAACAAGAATAAAAGGGATCGTTAAGTGGCACTGCAATTATTTTTTCATCTTTAAATCCATTATCAGTCATAATTAGAACGCCAATTGGCTTGCATTCAACAAAAGACATTGGCAGAATTGATTCGCTGCACAAAACCAACACATCTAAAGGATCATTATCGGATGCGAATGTTTTTGGTATAAATCCATAATTTTGAGGATATTGAGTAGATGTAAACAAAACTCTATCAAGAATTAAGTGCCCTGTTTCTTTATCTAATTCATATTTTGTTTTACTACCCTTTGAAATTTCTATCAAAGCTAAAAATCTATCAGCCGAAATTCTGGCTGCTTTAACATCATGCCAAACGTGCATATCACTATGCCTCCTAATACCTAATTATTTTAACACGCAAATAGGTAAATACAATAATAGTTTATTGTGTTATTATAAACACATGGTAATGAAAAGATTTCTCCTTACAACATTAGGAATGACTTTTTGCTTAATATCTTGCAATAAAAATTCAAACAACAAAACTATATATACATTAACAAACTATGATACAAATTATAATTGCATGATTAATATAACCTACGCAGAATCCGAAATAATGTTATCTCAACACTCTAATTTTGTATTGTTTTTGGGCAAGCAAAACTGCTCGATATGTATGTCTGTAGAAACAGATATAAATGCTCAAATCAAACAAAACAATGTTCTTGTATATAAATACTATGTAATAGACGAAAACGACCCAATATTTACTCTGTTAAATCTTAGCACAGCACCAAACCTAATTATTATTAATAACGGTGAAATTGTTAGGAATTTGCAGGGTTTTGATATTGAAAACCGAAATAATATTACAAGATTATTTAATGATTATACATGTACATATGAAGCCTCAACTCTTTTCACAAAATCCTCTTTAGAATCATACATGAAAACTCATAATAAGTTCTTTGTATTTACATATACTATAGGCGATACATACTCATATTCTTTTTATAAAAAAATAATTCCTTATTTATCAACAAAGAAAAACACATTAATAATTGACTATATTAAACTACAAAACCGTAAAGAATTATACACTTATTTAGATATAGAAAAGTATGTTACGAATTATTTAGCATTTGTTGTAGAAAATGGTTTATCAAAAAATATTGTGCAGTATATATCTGAACCTGAGGCTTTTAGCCAATTAATCAGTGATTATTATTCGTAAAAACATTTATTCTGTTTAGGGCTCTGCTTAAAGAAGCTTCTGCTCTAGCAATATCAATATCTTGCTTTTGTTCTAATCGTTTTAACGCTCTTTCTTTACTTTCATTAGCGCGGTTTATATCTATTTCATCATACCTTTCAATACTATTGAGCATTAAATGAATTTCATGATTCTTTGTTATATTCATTACTCCGCCACCAATAGCGTAAGAAACCGATTTGTTATTTAACAATAATTTTAGTTCGCAAATATCTAATGTTGTAACTAGTGGAGCATGATTTGGTAATATTCCTAGAACAAATTCTGAACTTTTCACAGATAAAAACTCAACATCTACTTCTAAATAAATGGAATATGGGGTACGAACTATTAAATGCATCGTTTTCATTATTTATTTTCTTCTGCTTTTTTTCTTGCATCTTCAATTGTGCCTACATAGAGGAATGCAACTTCAGGCAAATCGTCAGCTTTTCCATCTAATATTTCTTTGAAACTTCTTACAGTGTCACTAACTTTCACATATATTCCCTCTATGCCATTGAAATGAGTTGCAACATGGAATGGTTGAGACAAGAAATTTCTGATTTTTCTAGCTCTAGCTACAACTAGTTTATCTTCATCAGATAATTCATCCATACCTAAAATAGCAATTATATCGCTTAATTCTTTATATCTTTCTAGAAGCTCAATAACTTTTCTGGCGACATTATAATGTTCTTCACCAACAATAGAGGGCTCCAAAGCTCTACTTGATGAATTTAATGGATCGACAGCTGGATAAATTCCTAAAGCAGCTGTGTTTCTATCTAGTACGGTTTTTGCATCAAGATGCGAGAATGTTGTTGCGGGAGCTGGATCAGTTAAATCATCTGCAGGAACATAAATTGCCTGAACGGATGTAATGGAACCATCTTTTGTAGATGTTATTCTTTCTTGCAACTGCCCCATTTCCGTTGCTAATGTTGGTTGGTAACCAACAGCAGATGGCATTCTACCAAGCAAGGCTGATACTTCACTACCGGCTTGTGTGAAACGGAAAATATTATCTATAAATAATAAGACATCTTGGTGCGCATTGTCTCTAAAATACTCAGCCATAGTTAATCCACTTAAACCAACTCTCATTCTTGCTCCCGGTGGTTCGTTCATCTGCCCAAAAATTAGGGCTGTTTTGCTCAAAACGCCACTTTCTTTCATTTCTTTATAAAGGTCGTTACCTTCGCGGCTTCTCTCGCCTACTCCAGCAAAAACAGATATGCCACCTTTTTCACTTGCAATATTATTCATTAATTCTTGTATTAAAACTGTTTTTCCTACACCGGCACCGCCAAATAAACCAATTTTGCCGCCTTTAACATATGGACATAGTAAATCAATGACTTTTATACCTGTCTCAAAAATTTCTGTTTTTGTTGATTGTTCTTTAAATTTAGGCGGGTTTCTATGAATTGACATTCTTATTGCATCTTTTAGGTTTTCATCACCCAATCCATCAATTGGCTCTCCTAAAACATTGAACATTCTTCCTAATGTTGCTTCTCCAACTGGAACCTCTATAGGTTTTTCAGTTGAAAAGCAATTTAATCCTCTAACTAGTCCCTCTGTTGGTCCCATACTAACAGCCCTAACGACATCATCTCCAATGTGTTGAGCAACTTCTAACGTTAATTCTTTACCATTGTTATTAACTTTAAGAGCGGTCAAAAGTTCAGGCAAATGCGAATCTTTGAATTGCACATCTACTATTGGTCCGACAACCTGAATGATTTTTCCTTGATTAAATGTTTCGTTATTCATATGAAACCTCCTAAACTGATTTGCTCGCTGATACAATCTCAATTATTTCTTGAGTAATTGCACCTTGTCTTGCTTTATTGAATTCTATTTCTAACTCATCCAAAATTTCTTTTGCATTGCTTGTTGCATTTTCCATTGCGTTGCTTCTTGCAGCTTGTTCACAAACCTCGCTTTCAAGCAACTTAGATTTTAAATTTAATGTCAAATAATATGGAATGAGTGTTTCTGCTAATTTTTGTGGATTTGGTTCAAAAATCGTCGCAAAAGCCTCATTATTTTCTTCATTTTTATTATTTAATGGCAATAATTTTAAATCCTTTGGAATGAATGTAACTGGATTTTTATAACTCGAATAAATGATGTACACTGAATCATAAGTACCTTTCAAAAATTCGTTATTTACATAATTTGATAGACTATTTATCGCACCCTCAAAGTATGAAGATCGATATTCATCAAAATTTTCAACTTTAGTGAATTTCCCATCTTTAAAATGTGAAATTCCTTTCTTTCCTAATATGATAGCATCATCTGTCTCTTTTATTGATGATTCTGCTAACAAAAATATATTGTTATTATATGAGCCACATAATCCTAATGTAGAAGATACAATGATATAAAGATTTTTGTTTTTCTTTATGTGATCATCCTGTTCGAAAAATGGACTTTTTATTTTGTTAGATACTGCTAAAAGAAGTGAAATAGTTTTCTCAATTTCATCGGTGTAATCTTTGAAATTTAACATCTTATTTCGATATTTTTTTAATCGAGATGTTGAAACCAATTTCATTGCGCTTGTAACCTTATATGCACCTGAAACAGATTTTATTCTTCCTTTAATTTTACTAACAGCTGCTGCCATACTTTTTAAATATATTCTTCCTTATATAGCTTAAAGAATTCATTAATTATTTCTTTAAGTTTTTCTTGAGTTTCTCCGCTTAATTGTTTTGTTAAATTGATATCATCAAGTAATACTTGACCTTTAACTTTAACAAACTCATAAAGTTTTTCTAATAATGTTGTTATTTTGTTTTTGTTTAAATCATCTAGATATTTTTCTTTTGCAACAAAGAGAACAAATATTTCTTTATCTAATGGGTATGTCTTGTATTGATTTTGTCGCAAAACTTGTAATAAAGCTTCACCGTGTTTGAGAATTGAGACAGTAGAAGCGTCTAAATCGCTCCCGAATTGCGCAAAATTTTTCATTTCTAAAAATGAAGCGAGATCAATTTTGAGACTTCTGGAAACAGTTTTCATCGCTTTTGTTTGAGCATCACCACCAACACGCGAAACAGAAAGTCCACTATCAATCGCTGGTCTTTGTCCGGCATTAAATAAATCTGATACCAAGAAAATCTGACCATCCGTAATTGAAATAACATTTGTTGGAATATAACTTGAAATGTCACCACTTTGAGTTTCTACAATAGGCAAAGCAGTTATGCTCCCTCCACCATATTCATCAGAAAGTTTACAACTTCTTTCTAACAACCTAGAATGTAAATAAAATACATCACCGGGATATGCTTCTCTCCCAGGCGATCTTTTTAAAAGTAATGATAATGTTCTATATGCAACAGCGTGTTTGCTTAAATCATCGTAGACAATAAGAACATCTTTTCCTTGTTCCATCATTTCTTCTGCCATAGCAACGCCAGCATAAGGTGCAACATAAAGTAATGGTGCTGGTTCGCTTGCACTTGCAGAAACAACCAAGGTGTATTCCATTGCTCCAAAAGATTGAAGTTTACTAACTATTTGCGCGACAGTACTGTTTTTTTGCCCTATCGCTACATAAATGCAAAAGACATCTTTTCCTTTCTGGTTAATAATTGTATCAATTGCTATTGCTGTTTTACCGGTTTGTCTATCTCCAATAATTAATTCCCTTTGACCTCGTCCTATAGGAGTAATTGCATCAATCATTGTTATTCCGGTTTCTAAAGGTGTGTCAACACTTTTTCTAGTCATAACTCCTGGTGCAATTCGTTCAATTGGTCGGCTTTTTGCAGTGTTTATTGGTCCTAGCCCATCAATTGGTTGGCCTAATGCATTGACTACACGACCAAACATTTCTTTACCAACAGGGACTTCCATAACTCTCTTCGTACGAGTAACAGAGTCTCCTTCTTTAACCAAGGTGTCATCACCTAAAAGAACTGCCCCAACATGATCAACTTCTAAATTCATAACCATGCCATAAACATCATTAGGAAATAACAATAATTCTCCAAGCATTGCTTCTTCAAGCCCATATATAAGAGCTATTCCATCACCAACAGTTACAACAGTTCCCACACTGCTTGTATCTACATTATGATGATAGTTTTTTATTTGTTCCTTAATTAAAGAACTAATTTCATTAGCATTTAATTTCATACTAATTACCCTCCTTTTTTAGAAGGTCGAATCTTAAATTATTAAGACGACTTTTAATAGAGCCATCATAAACATGATCGTGAACAATAACTTTCACTCCACCTATTAAAGATGTGTCAATTAAATTTCTTAGTTCTACTTCATGGCCCTCCAAAGTAGAAATTTTTTCTGTAATTTGAGATAAAGTTTTTTGATTTAATGAAATTGTCGAATAAATAAACCCTTCATCAACATTACGGTACCTATTACAAGAACTATTAAAACCATACAAGATATCTAAAAGATATTTTGCTCTAGAATTAGAAACAATAATTTTGATAAAACACAAAATATCATCACTTATTCCAGCAAAGGTTTCATCAATAAGTTCATGCTTCTTAGTTAATTCAATAAAAGCACTATCTAAGAGCGTGATGAAATCAGGATTATCCTTGATAATCTGTATTATCTCTTTTACTTCTCGCTGATAGTTAAAAATCACATTTTTATCTAACGCAAGAGAGTAAAGAGCATCACCATAACGAGATGCGATTTCATTCATTACTTATCAATTTCCTTTATAAAATCATTAGCAAGTTTTTCGTTATCTTCATCAGTAATATTTCTTTTTAAAATTTCACTGGATGTTAATAACGCAACATCCACCATTTCTTTTCGAATTTCTTCCTTAGCTTCTAATTTACTCCGTTCAATTTCAACCTCTGCATCATCTTTCATCTTTTTGACCATCACTTCAGTTTCCGTAATTATCTTATTTCGTTCCTGAAGAGCTTGTCTTTGTGCGGTAGTTATAATTGAATCTGCGAGTTTATTTGAAGCAAGAATTTTCTCTTCTGATTTAGTTTCATTTTGCAAAGCATTGGCTTTTGCTTGTTCTGAAGATTTTATGTTATCTTCAATATAATTTTGTCTTGTGTTGATAATTTTTTTAACCGGTTTATAGGCAAAAATTATTACCACAACAATAAGAACAAGTAGAGCTAAAATTTGCGCAAGAAAGCTAACCCAATTGGGGATAAGTTTGCTAATAAAGTCTTCTTCTGAGGGTCTAGAAATTCCTTCAAGAAAAACTAAATTTATCATTTTACTTTACCTCCTACTTTGCAACGAAAATAATCAAAATTGCAGTTAATAATGCGTAAATTGCGGTAGTTTCGACTAACGCACAGCTAAGAATCATATTAGTTCTTAGTTTTCCATACATTTCAGGATTTCGGGACATTCCATCAATTGTGTGGCAACAAACCCAAGCTTCACCTAAAGCTGATGGAATAACGGCTAAAATAGCAAGACCTGCACCAATAGCTGTATACATATTATTTACCTCCTTTCACCATAACTTTTTCTAGTTCCTCTTCTGGAGCTTCCATAGATATAAAAATCATTGAGAGGAATATAAACACTGTGGTTTGAATAAAACCAGAGAATAAATCAAAATAACAATGCAACAATGGGGTCAAAAACGGCGTAAATACTATTTCTCTAAAAACTGAAGGTATTGCAGAAAATATAAGATCTTGAATTTTTGCAAAACCCCAATAAATAATGGTCATTAATGTCCAGCCAGCTATGGCGTTTCCAAACAAACGCATCGTAAGAGACAATAATGGCGCCCACATTGAAATCAAATTAACTGGTAAAAATATAGGAATTGGATCTACATATCTTTTGAAATATTTCCATTTCGTATATTTAATACTTGTCGCATGAATAAGGACGAAAACAATTAAACCCAAAGATAACGGAACAGCAAGATACGTACAAGGTGATGGTAATCCGGTTAACCCCCAAATAAAGGAGAGAAATAAATACACAGCAATGGCCATAATAAATCCACCAAAACCTTCGAATCTTGGACCCATTAAGTTGCTCACTAATCCATCAAAAAAATTAACCCCTGTCTCAGCAATAAAAAGTAGGCCTTTTGGTTTTTTTAATGGGTCGGCTTTTCGTGCTAAAATCGAAACAATAATAGCAAGTACGCAAATTATAAAAACTACGCAAATCGAAGAAAAAACCTCACCAGCCAGCTCTGTTGAGAAAAATTGCGAAAAGTCTAAACTCGCTAAAATCATTCTTATCCTTTCTTACGTTTTAAACTAATAATCACAAAAATAATTAGTGAAATAGTATAACCTCCAACAAAGGAAATGATATTAAAAATATGAATGCCTTGTTTGTAATAAAGAAGAGCTAATAAAACCAAACTAATCGTAAAAACAACAAATCTAACAATTGTAATAATTATTGCTCCTGTTGATTTCATTGACTCGGTTTCTTTGCGTTCAATTATTCCTTCAATCAGATAGAAAATTGCAGCAAGAAAACCACCCAATAAAAGACCATTAGGTACATCTGGCCAGCCAGAAAAATAGCAGGCCATTGTAGCAAGTGCAATGATGATAACAGAGATGATTGTAAAAAGAGCAACAAGATAATAAGTATTAAGTTTGGATAATAATTTCTTCATTATTTAACCAAAACCTTTTTGAATTTTGCCATTGGCGCAACACCATTAACAAACTTAATTTTTGGTTCGCCTTCTAACAATGGCATAATGTAGTCTTTAAATTCTTGGCTCATTTTTGTATGATCAATCATCATTGATGGTTTAACAACACTTTCAGCATTAGCGACAAGTGATAAATCAGCTAATTGATAGTCGATTTGATATGGTTTTTGACTAATTCTCTTAAATATAACCATTTTTCCAGTTACACCTTTTAAGGCACTTTCAACTGCTATTTTACCAGTTTGAAGAGCTTCATCTTGGTCAACTTTGGATATGCAAAGCGGACACGCTCTTTGAGTTAAAGAGAATTCAACAGGACGAGTTGGTAAATCTAATCTTTCTTCAACGACCTCGCAAAGAGCAGCTGCTGTGCCACCTAACTGTGCGTGGCCAAATCCATCAACTCTAGCATTTTTGTTTGGTCTTTCAAAAGATAATCCTTCTGAAATAGCAACCATCGCATATCCTTTAGCTTCATAAACCACTTGAACTTCTTTTAAAAATTCTTCAAGATCAAATTTATTTTCAGGTAAATAGATTAAATGAGGTCTTGTTTCTTCAGGCAAAACATCTGCGGCAGCTGTCAACCATCCGGCATTTCTACCCATAATTTCAACAATGTGAACTTTTCCTACTTTAAAGCATTTAGCATCCATGCTTAAAGCATTAATTGTATTTACAACAAACTTTGCAGCACTTGGGAAACCTAATGAGTGATCAGTGCAAGCTAAGTCATTATCAATTGTCTTAGGAACTCCAATTACTTGTACGTCTAAATTTAACTCTTTACAAAGTAAAGAAAGCTTAAAGCAAGTATCCATTGAATCGTTTCCGCCATTGACAAACACATATTTTATTTCATGTTTTTTTATGGTGTTAATTATCGACATATAAACAGGATCATGAATGTCTTTTGGTAATTTTCTTCTTGTAGTACCTAAAATACTGCCTGGTGTTTGAAGAAGTAATTCTAATTGTTCATTATCTTCTTGATTAATATCAATTAATTTATCATCGATCATACCTTCGATTCCGTTTAAAGAACCATAAATATTATCAATTAAATCTGGATGTTTTTTAGCCTCCATAACAGCACCATAAAATGATGTGTTGATAACGGAGGTTGGGCCTCCAGATTGAATGTAAACCATGTTTTTCATAAAATTGTCTCCTAAAATGTATTTAATATTGTATCAATATTATATGTAATTTACAATAGATTTACATACATATTGTATTTGCGACTTCGTTATAAGATAAAGTATAATGTAAACACAAGACAGACTTTAGAAAGGAGGCAGTTATGCCAATAACAGTTACTTTAAACGACCGCAAAATGGTCTATGACAAACCTGTTAAAGTTCTTGATATTGTAGGAAATGACAAAGACATAGTTTGCGCCTCAGTCAACAATCGCGTTAGAGAATTAACATATACAATTGAAAAAGATTCAGTTGTCATTCCATTAACTTGCAAAAGTCGTGACGCAAAGCCAACATATGAAGCGAGTTTGAGATTTATCGTTGCGATGGCAATGAAACGTATCAGACCAAATTTAAAAATTCGTTTTTCATATAACATTTCAAGATGTGTTTTTATGCAAATTCTAAATGAAGGTGAACATGCTAATATTCAGCTTGTAAAAGAATTAGAAGAAGAAATGACCAAGATTGTTAAAGCCGACTATCCATTAGTTAGAAACGTCTTAGGAAAAGATGCAGTAAAAGATTATTTTGCTTCTCAAGGATATAACGATAAGGTTGAAATTTTAAAATATAGACCTGAGAAAACTGCTCATATATACGATTGTGATGGCTTTAAAGACTACATGTATAACAGAATGGTCCCTTCAACTGGCTATGTATATCGCTGGAAAATTAGATATTATCATCCAGGAATATTGATTCAATATCCACGTCCAGACTGTAATGGTGAGATTCCAGAATTCGAAGACGCTCCAACATTTGGAAGAACATTAAAACGCGCTCATTTATGGGCTAAAACTACACGTTTTGATTCAATTGTCGGAATAAACCATCGTATAGAAGAAAATGGGGCAATTGATGTTATTACATTATGTGAGCAAAAACATAATCAACAACTTTGTGAACTTGGAGAAATGATTGAGGAAAATAAGGATGAAATCAGACTTATTTGTGTCGCTGGACCTTCAAGTTCAGGAAAAACAACCTTCGCAAATAGATTAAGAATTGAACTTCTTTCTCGTGGAATAGATCCAATTAGGATTTCCCTTGATGATTACTACAAGCCAAGGGAAGAAGCTCCACTCGATGAAAACGGTGAACCAGACTTAGAATCATTAGAAGCATTAGATTATGAATTATTTAATCAAAATATGGCTGATTTAATTGCTGGAGAGGTTGTAGAACTTCCAAAATTTGACTTCAAATTAGGCCATAGAGTCCCGGGTAGAAAAATATCAATACCTATGGATCAGCCAATAATTATTGAAGGCATACACGCGTTAAACGATAGGATGACATTTGCGATTCCACAACACCAAAAATTTAAAATATTTATTGCACCACAAGCTCAGGTGAGTATCGATGATGAAAATCCAATTTCCCTTACAGATCTGCGCTTATTGAGACGAATTGTGAGAGATTATCAATTCAGAGGAGCATCTGCTCTTGAGACAATGTCGATGTGGGCAAGTGTGAGAAAAGGTGAATTCAAATGGATTTACAGCACCCAAGAAGGAGCAAACTATGTTTATAATTCCTTCTCGCCAATTGAATTATCTATTATGAAAAAATATGCAATGCCTTTATTAGAAGGAATTGATATAGACAACGAATATTTCCCAGTTGCAGAAAGACTTATTAGAATGCTTAAATTTTTTAATGATTTGTCTGATGAATGGGTGCCATGTAATTCAATTTTACGTGAATTCATTGGCGGAAGTTGTTACGCTGACGTTTAATTAAAAAATTTTATTTTTGCTAGCGCCTAATTTATTGGCGTGAATTCTTAAAGTAAATTCCGGTTTCACTCGAAATCGATTTTTTCTTAGACT
>JAKSVI010000019.1 GCA_024408095.1 Bacilli bacterium | reverse complement strand
TAGAAAGGAGAAAGTTATTCAGTCATCAAACTAGGCTTAACTGAATAATACGATTTGTTATGAAAAATAAATTATTAATGCTTTTATCGGTTTCATTTGTGAGCTTAGCTGCATGTGGAACCACTCCAAAAGTATATGGAGAAAAAGACGTCATTGACGCAATGGTTAAAGAAGCTCAAAATCGAATTGACGCTCATGGAAAAGTCGGCACAAAAAAGGACATTATTCCATCTTCTGCATTAAAAGAATATCCAGCTTCTTTTGACTTAAGAAGTGTTGATTTTGATGATGATGGAGAAAATGAAAATTATGTTACTGATATCAAATTTCAAAATCCATTTGGAAGTTGTTGGTCTTTTGGATCAATAGCTGCAGCAGAAACATCAATTTTAACTGATTTAAAGCAAGAAGCTATTGTTAACAATAAAAATACAATTGATTTAAGTGAACATCATACCGCGTGGTTTGTTTATACACCTATGCCTGAAGGAGATCCTCAAGAAGGAGAGGGACTCTATTCTATGGTTGAGGGTGTGTATGAAAATCCAAGTTTAAAGCTTAGTTCTGGATCAACACAATTTGCTGCTGGCTCAGTTTGGGCAAGTGGTATGGGAGTGGTGCAAGAACCTGATTTTGAATCAACTGAAGGAATTGAAGCATTACTTAATTATCACGGTAAAGAAAGACTTACTACTACAACATCAAAAGGTTCTCTAATCTATTCAAAAGAAGATGATTGGTCTATTGATGAATCCTTAAGATTTAAACAAACTTATATGTTAGAAAATTCAATCTGTCTTCCTGAACCACTTTACTTTAACAAAGATGGATCAATGGATTTAGATTATTGTGAATTGGTTTCTAAATCATATAAAGAACAATTAATGAATGGTAGGGCCCTTGTTGTTGGATTCCAAGCAGATAGTTATTCTCCAGATTCTACAGGAAGAGCCGCTAAATACATTAATACTGATACTTACGCGCATTATACGTATGAACCAAAAACACAAAACCATTCTGTTTGTATTGTTGGTTGGGATGATAACTACTCAAAAACAAACTTCTTAAATAAAGTTCAATATGTAATTAACGGCGTTCCTGCTTTTGATAAAGATGGAAAACCGATTATGAAAGATGTTCCACAACCTCCAAAAGATGGAGCGTGGATTGTTAAAAATAGCTGGGGTTCTATTGATTCTATCTCTGATGGTTTAAATAGAAACAATTGGGGCGTAAATGGATCAGGATATTTCTACTTATCGTATTACGATATGTCTTTAGGAAGCGTTCAAGCTTTTGATTTTGATGTAACTAATGAAATCAAAGGCGATTTAGGAAAATACGCTATTGATGAATATGATTTAATGCCAAATGAAAACCCTCATAATATTGAAACAAATTTCCCTGTTGCGGAAGGAAATATCTTTACTGCAGAAGAAGACGAAACAGTTAAATATGTTTCATGTATTTCTACTGAACATAATGAAGAAATGACTTTTGACTTCTATAAATTTGAAGATGGCAAGATTAATAGAAATAAACCTGTTCTAGAATTTACAAAACAATTTGACTATAGAGGAATTCATGTTGTTAAATTACCAACAGCAATTTCTTTAGAAGAAGGAGAAAAACTTGCTGTTGCTATTACTCAAAGAAATGGAGATAAATATTTCTTAAGTGTTGGCAGTGAATATAACTTAAATGGTTATCTTAATGAATTATGTGATGATCAATATTACGCGGTTGGGGTTGTTAATAAAGGAGAGAGCTTTGTTTGTGTAGGAAATGAAGTAATTGATTTCCATGATATTAAAGAAAAAGTTGAAAATCTTGATGGCCCAACTTCATATTTAACGTATGATAATTTTCCTATTAAAATTTATTCGAGTTTAAACTAAGAGTATTTTTGGACACAAAACCCTACAGAACATTAGAGAACTTATTAAAAAAGTGGTGGGTTTTTAAAACTTTAGTGAACTACTCGGCAATTGAATTACTGAGTAGTTCACTCGATATATCACAATCATAATAGAACCTATCACTTAAATTGATAGGTTTTTCATTGCCCGTGTAGTAAAATATGAAAAAATAAAATGTTGTCATCAAAATAACAATTAATTCTTTCGTTTCGGAATTAAAATATAAGGAGGGGATTCGTTATGTTACTTGAAATAAAAGACTTAAATAAAACTTATGGGAATTGCAAAGACAATTTATTTTATGTTCTTAAAAATGTTTCCTTCTCAGTTGATAAAGGTGAATTTGTTGTTATTCTTGGTCCTTCCGGATGTGGGAAGACTACTTTGTTAAATATTTTGGGTGCTATTGATAAGTTTGATAGTGGAGAAGTCACAATTAATGGATATTCCTTATTTGATATTAGTGAAATTAAAGCGACTCAATATCGAAGAAAAAATGTTGGTTTTGTTTTCCAAAATTATAATTTAGTTCCAAATTTAACAGTTCGCGAAAATATAGCATTAAGTGCTGCGCTTGTTAAAGATTCTCTAGATATTGATGAAATAATTGATTCTCTCGGACTAACTGATCATAAAGAAAAATTTCCTAGACAAATTAGCGGTGGACAACAACAACGTGTTTCTATTGGCAGGGCAATTGCTAAAAATCCTGATATCATTTTAGCAGATGAACCAACTGGAGCATTAGACTATAAGTCTAGTAAAGAGGTTTTATCTATATTCGAAAAAATTAATCAAAAATATCAAGCGACAATAATTATGGTAACTCACAATGCCGCACTTAAAGAAATGGCGGATAGAGTTATTACTTTAAAAGACGGAGTTATCGTTTCTAATGTAGTTAATAAAAATAAGAAAGCCGCAAGTGAAATCGAATGGTAGGAATTTTTTCAAAAACCATATTAAAAAGAGCACCGCGTGAGTATAAAAAGAATTACTTCAAGTTTTTTATTTTGCATGTTTTTCTTATTATTTTGATTTCTTTAGTCTCTGGTTATTTAATAGGAACTCAAGCGGTTGACCAATCATATTATTCAATGTTAAGTTCACAAAATACTGAAGATGGCGAATTTTCTACTTTCTTTAAATTTGGCGACGAAAATATTAAAACCATTGAAGAAGAATACGATTTAAATATTGAAGAAAATTCATATTATAACGTTAAATTTGTCAACAAAAATAACGAGAATAATTATGTAAATGTATACACGAATAGAAATGAAATTAATAAGATATCACTTTCAAGTGGGCGTATGCCAAATGCTGTTGATGAAATTTTATTAGAAGAAAGTTACTCTGATTATAATAAGTACGAGATTGGTGAAACCATTTCAATAAATAGTTATCAATTTAACATAGTTGGTAGAGGCTATTTCTCCGATTATCCTAGTATTAGAAAATCCAGTACTGATATAGCTTTTAAATTTGAAGAATTTTTACTTGGATATGTAAATAATGAATCTTTTTCTAAATTTCCAGTTGACGATATAACTTTTTCATATGCATATAAATTTAATAAACAATTAAGCGATGAAGAAAAAAATGCTGTTTCTGCCGAAATAAAAAACTCTATTAATAATTTGACAAAAAAAGACACGAATTTTGTTATTAAGTTTTTACCAGCAAATGAAAATAGAAATATAATCACTCCTAAAAATTATGCTTCTCAATATACACCAATTATTTTAGCTTTCGCGTACATTATGATCGCTATTATAGCATTCGTTTTCTCTATTGATACAACTTCAAGAATAATTCAAGAATCTAAAATAATTGGCACATTAAGAGCAACTGGTATTACGCGAACACAACTTACTTCATTTTACTTATTGTTGCCTTTATTTGTAATTCTTCTTTCATCACTTATTGGTAATTTGTTAGGTTATTTTGTTTTCGCACCTTTATTCGCAAACATCTTCACGGAATTGTTTTCTTTTCCTTTAATTTCAATACCTTTCTATGGGGATGTTTTTGTTTTAACCACAATCGTTCCATCAGCAATATTGTTTGCGATTTCGTTTTTGATAGTTGCTTTATTTATTCGAAAACCAACATCTCAATTTTTAAGAGGGGAAATTGAACATGCTTCTCAGCAAGGAACAAAAGTGTTGAAAAATAAAAAGAGATTTTTCGCAAGACTAAGAGAAAGAATTTTCATGAAAAATTTCGCAAATTACCTATTTTTATTTATTGGTGTTATTCTTGGTTCAATCCTTTTTACTACTGGAGTCTCACTTAAGACTTGTGTTGATAATCAAATAAACAATGTAATAAATGAAGCTTTTTGTGAAAACATGTATCTACTAAAATTGCCGGTAGAGTGTAATGAACCAAACGTGGAAAAATTTGGAATGTATTCATTTGATTATGAACAAGCCGGTTATAAGCAAAGCACCATATCAATGTATGGCATAATTGATAATAGCAAATATATAGATATTGATTTTTCAAATTATGAAGAAGACACTGTCTTCATTTCATCCGGTTTCCAAGATAAATATGGCGTTGGTGTTAATAGCAAATTAACATTTTTCGATTCAAATTCAAGAACAAATATTACTTATAAAGTGGCCGGAATATACAAATATTATTCTAGTGCTTGTTTGTTTGCTCCAATTAGGACTACCTCGAATTTAATTTATAAAAATAGAATTGAACCTTATGAAGAGTCTATTGAAAGAATTTTGAAGTTTTATGGAATCGAATATGATTTGAAGGGTATTATTTTAAACGGATACTTTTCTGATCATGTCTTAGATTGTTTTAAAGATGAACATATTGAATCCATAATAACCCCTTCAACGTTAGAAACAGATGCTAAAATGATGGTTAAAACTTACAATACTATTTCAGTCATGGTTATAGTAGCAGGAACTGCTGTTTATGTATTAATGATGTTTTTATTAACGAGACACTTAATGGACAAGAATACTAAAAATATCGCATTGTTTAAGATTCTTGGAATGACAGATAAAGAAATTATGAACAGCTTTAATATTCCGTCATTTATAGTGCTCGTTCTGTCGTTAATTATAGCAATGCCAGTTTCGAGAATTTTCACTTACTTGTATATAACAAAGATTGCTTATAAAACAATGCTTCAATATATGCAGTATGTTTTCCCGATTTGGATTTTTCCACTTTGTATAGGCATTGGATTAGCATCATTTGTAATTGTTTTGTTAATTTCTAAAACAAAAATTAAGAAAGTATCTTTGATTGAATTATATAAAGATGAATAATAAAAAGCGAACATGAGGATTTTTGCGCGAGTTATTGTTATTGTGATCGAACTAATTGAAGTTACATCAAACATTAATGATATATATTGATATTTGAATAGTAATTTGATATGTCGGAACTTTGCTTTAATTGACAATAGTAAATTTAAACAAGAAATAATGTATGTTATTTCCTATTGAACAGCAGTAATACATAGTATTAAGGCAAACGCAGATTTCATCAATTTGAGGACTGTTTTTATTTTTTGAATAATCTAATCCTAGTGTCCCTGCAGTTTTTACTAAGGTTCTTAATTTTTAGTCAAAAATGGTGGGGCAAGTGTAGTTAGTTCAGAATCCCTGTTTCCTATGCCTGAAACGGTTTGTTTTCTGAAAATAAAAGAAAAGGCACGCATTACGTGTCTTGACATTTCAGAATGTCCTTAAATGTTTGGACACACGAGCACTTTTGAGACCAAACGTTTGGACACGCAAGTTAAACAAAATTAATTGAAATCTTTTTATTTATTCCTTTAGCAACTTTTTGAAGTAGTTGTATTGAAGGATTAAACTGGCCTTTTTCAATTTTACAGATATCTGCTTGAGGGACCCCACATTTTTGTGAGAGTTCAACTTGAGTTAACCCTGCTTGTCTACGTAATTCTTTTAATTTATAACCTAATAAAATGGTTTGAATATTATCACTATTTTCTACTGTGATTCCATCTTCATAAACAGTTTCTGATTCAATATCAAGTTCTTCATTCCAAACTATACCACCCCAGCCCAAAAGATGACCTTGTAAAAATAAATCACGATCTTTAAGAGCGTTTAATTGTGGAAATTTGTCAGCTAATACCAAAATATCATATCTTTTTGTGAGGCCATCATCAAAAAGAACGTCAAAAGTGGTGCCTTCTCTTAAATATAATTTAATTGCTTTTTTCATATTATTTAATTGGTGGGAGCTTTTCATATTTTTCTGTTTCCCACATCTCCAAAAGCTTTGCTTTATTTTCTTCGATAAATTGTTTTACTAGTTTTTCACCATTCTTTGTGAATTCACCTTGGTAAATTTCTCCAGTTTCAATGTAGAATGTAGCTTCAAAATCACCATATATTGCATGAATATGCGGTGGATTATGTTCCTTGTTCCTTAAATGCATAAGAATTATTATTCCATAAAAGGTTGAAATTGTTGGCATATTAATACCTCCTGATAATATTATATAAGATATATCACATAATTACAACATTATATTTAAGTAATTTTAATAAAAAAAGTTCGAATTTATCGAACTAATTTCAATTATGATGTCCTTAAATGTTAGGACACGTAAGCACTTTTAAGACTAAATGTTAGGACACGCAAGGTCTCAAAAAATAAAAGAAAAGATGGCCCAAAGAATTAACATGTTCATTTACTGCCGCATATAACATTGCAATGAAGATTACACTTTTTTGAACGAGTTTTGTACTTGCAAAACCAAAAAGCAGTTGTCAACCTTTTTTAACATTCTTGAGAGATAAGTTTCTTGTATTGATTTACTTTTCTTTAAAAAATATAATTTTTATAGAATTTATTTAGGAGTAAGTTTTAATGAAAATATTGTTTGTTGCTAGCGAATGTGCCCCATTTTCAAAAAGTGGTGGTTTAGCAGATGTTGCATCATCTCTTCCTCCTGCTTTAAAAAAGTTAGGGCACGATATTGATATTGTTACTCCTTATTATCAATGTGTTAATGAATCTTACTCTGGTAAACTCAAAAAAATAAAAAAGTTTGAAGTTATTGTTGGAGACCATAACGAAACCTTTGAAGTTTACAAAGGAAAACATGGTTTAATTAATATTTATTTTCTTAAAAACAATGGTTTATTTAATAGGCCACATCTATATGGATATGATGATGATAAATATAGATTCGCATTCTTTTCTAAAGCATGCGTAGATTTTCTTAAATATCTTAATAAACTTCCAGATATTATACACACGAATGACTGGGAAACAGCCCCTGTTATTTTTTATTTAAAAGATTACCAGGCAATGTATCCAGAATGTCGAAATATAAGAACTGTATATACGATTCACAATATTGCATACCAAGGCCAATTTGGTAAATATGAACTTTGGAACACATTTGGTTTAGTGGAAGAATGGTATGAGACTGCATTAAAATATCTTTATGAAGGTCGAGAAGATATTAATCTAATGAAAGGCGCTATGATAATGGCGGATGCTGTTTCAACAGTGTCAAAATCATATTCTCATGAACTTCATAACCACGAGTTTGGAATGGGTTTAGAAGGTGTCGCTGATATAATCAGAGGAAAAATGTATGGCATATTAAACGGAATTGATATGAAACTATACAATCCAAAAACTGATAAACGTTTAGTGGCAAATTTTGATCGTCATGATATGACTGGAAAATATGCATGTAAATATTACATTCAAGAACAATTTGGACTTAAAAAAGAAAAAGAATGGCCTTTATTCTCATCGGTCGCTAGACTTGTAGAACAAAAAGGCATCGAGTTAATTAAAGAAGTTTTGCCAGGTTTAATGGACTTAGGTATTCAAGTTATTATTTTCGGTGATGGAGATCAACAATATGTTGATTACTTTAACGAAATGAAGAAGAAATACCCAGGTCAATTTGGTTTTTCAAACAATTATAATGAAGAAATGGCTGTAAGAGTATTTGCAGGAAGTGATTTTTATTTAATGCCATCTAGATTCGAACCATGTGGTTTGTCGCAAATGATGGCAATGCGTTATGGAGCAGTTCCTATTGTCCACGCTACTGGTGGATTAAAAGACTCAATTAGACCATATTCTGAATTTGACGGAATTGGAGATGGCTTCTCATTTTCAAAGTACACAAGTAAGGCTTTGTATCTTTCTTGCCTACAAGCAATTAAGCTATATTTTGCAGATAGAAAGACATATCGAGTAATAAGAGATAGATGCTTCAGAAAAGACTTTTCTTGGAAAAAAAGTGCGGAAATATATGAGAAAATGTATTCTGACATATATACAATAGGCACTGATGTTAAGCTTGAATTTGCTGATGCATTTAAAATTCTTAAAGAAGCTTATATGTCTCCTGAGTTAGCGGCCCATCGAACAGAATACCTCTCATATCAAGAAGATGAATTCAGGACAATTCTTCAAGTTAATATTGAAGGACAGGGTCAAGGAATCTTCTCTGTAATTTTTGATAAAAATGGAATTACGATGGAACCAAGAAGTAATGAAAAATATGATGTGCTATTTATAACGTCATTTGAAAACCTTTTAAGAATGGCAAAAGGTGAACTTAGTTCTAATAAGTTATATATTTCAGGTCGTTTGAAAATTAGAGGCAATATGTCTAAAGCAGCCGAGCTTAGATATATGCTTGAAACCAAAGACATAAGCGAATCCCTATAGCAGTAATACTAAAATTAAGTTGAACCTCTCACACTTAAACATTCTAATTGTTTAAGTGGCGGGGAGGTTCGAAGTTGGATGAATATCTCTTATTAATAAGTTCAACCCTAGAGCCTGTCTGCTAGTGGCTAGGGTTCATTTTTTCTGGTACAAAATAGTGGGGAAAGTAAACTGCTCAAATTTAGTTAAATTTCTTTGACCTTACATATATTACTATGTAATATAAGTAAAAGAAAAATACACACGACAAGTCATGTGTATTTACAATCGAGCGTGTCCTTAAATGCCAAAACACACTAGGTACTTTTCGACCAAATGTCAAAACACACTCATCCGGTTATTACTGTATCTTTAAATTTATTTTTTACTATAAATCAGCAAACAAACATTGAAAGGTAATTTTTACAATCTTGGGATTTATTCTTTTACAATCTTGGGACTTAATCTTTTACAATCTTGGGATTTAGTATTTACTTTTTTAAATAAAAGTTTATTATATTTACGAGGATCATTTTTTATGGAAAGAAATTATATACCTAGATTATTTGATGAAACATTAAGATTTTCGCTTAAATCAAAAGGAGCTGTGTTGGTGGTTGGTCCTAAATGGTGCGGCAAATCAACAACTTCAGCAAGACAAGCTAAAACCATTATTGATTTGACGATTGAAGAAACAAAACAACAATATATTGCCTTAGCAAAAGCCTCACCAACTATTTTTTTGCAACAAGGCGAAAAGCCGCTTATGATAGATGAATGGCAGGAAATATCTTTTGTTTGGAATTCTATCAAAGATCAAGTTGATAAAGGCGGATTGTTTGGACAATTTATTTTAACTGGAAGTGTTACAGACAAAACTATTTCTAAAAATAGCGGTGAAAAACATACTGGAACAGGAAGAATTGTGAGAAAAATGATGCGACCTATGTCTTTATATGAAAGTGGCGAAAGCAATGGAAAAGTATCATTGCTCAGTTTAAAAGAAGGTGTTTTTGAACCATGCGTATGTGATAAAACAATTGAAGATTACGCATATTATATATGCCGTGGTGGTTGGCCACTGGCAATTAATCAAGATGAAGATGTCGCTTTGCAACAACCTATAGATTTTTATGATGCTGTTGTAAGCGAAGATTTATTTTCATTAAAAGATATAAAACTTAGAAAAGATATTGGTAGGGCAAAAAAAATGATGCGTTCATACTCTAGAAATATCGGTTCTCAATGTGCTGATAGCGTTATTATTAATGATGTGGCATCAAATGATTTTTCATTTGATGTTAAAACTTTTGATAAGTACAAGCTTGCTTTGGAAAGATTATATGTTATTGAAGAATTGGAAGCGTGGAATCCGAATTTAAGAAGCAAAATTTCTATAAGAACGAAAAACACAAGACATTTTGTGGATCCATCTATTGCTGCAGCTGCACTCGGAGTCGGGCCAAAAGGACTTTTTAAAGATATGAATACTTTTGGATTCTTATTTGAATCATTAGCGATTAGGGATTTGAGAATATATTGTGATACTTTAGGAGCAAGTGTTTATCATTTTAAGGACCAAACAGATCGTGAAGCCGATGCGGTTATACAATTTAGAGATGGAAGTTGGGCGTTAATTGAAGTTAAATTAACAGACCAAGAAGACATTGATGGCGCTGCGAAAAAATTAATTAAAATTTCTAATGACATAGACAAGGAAAAAACCGGAGCCCCAGCTTTTTTAATGATAATAACAAAAGGCGCTACAGCGATTAAAAGAGATGATGGGGTGTATGAGGTTCCGCTTGCTTGTTTAAAAAACTAAGGTTCTAAAAATAGTGAGATAAATATGACTTATGGATTTTAGTAAAGAGAATTTTGATTTGTTGTTAGAAGAAAATGAATATTTAAAGAGCCTTCTAAAAAAGAACAATATTTCTTATGAAAAACCGAAGGAAATTGTTAATTTAAATCTTAATGATGATGAAAAAATTAATCTTTTTAAGTCGTATTTCGTTGGGAGAAATGATATTTTTGCTTTTCAATATATAAATAAAGATGGTAAAAAGTCATATATGCCTGCATGTAATGCTCGTCCTCATTTAACTGGTTATTGTCCTAATAAATGTCACGATTGTCAAAATAAACAATATGTTGGCTTAAGCAATGATGAGTATAAGAGGCATTTATCAGGCAAAGACATTTTTGGCATTTACCCATTACTACCGGGTGATTGTTGCCAGCTATTAGCTATTGATTTTGATTATAGCGATTTTAAAGAAAGCGCTATTTCATTTAAAAATATTTGTTCACAATATGGATTAGATGCATTAGTAGAAATTTCTGGTTCTGGTAGTGGAGCCCATGTTTGGCTATTTTTTGAAAAGATTATTAAAGCTTCCAAAGCAAGGAGATTGGGTACTTATTTAATTATTGAAGCAATGAATCTTTCTAATGGAATTAGTTTTGAATCGTTGGATAGAATGTTCCCAAGCCAGGATTTTGTTCCGTTCAAAGGATATGGAAATTTAATTGCTCTTCCACTAAATGGTAAAAAAGCTACAGAAGGAAATACGCTTTTTGTTGATGATAATTTCGTTCCTTATAAAATAAAGGACCAAATGAATGTTCTTGCATCAATAAAGAAAATAACAGAAGAAGAAGTCGATTTATTATTAACAAAATTAAGTGAAAATGAAACCGAAAGTTTACTGCCAAAAAACATATTAAAAGGAATTAAACTTACTCGTAATGATTTTGCTAACGAAATTATCATTTTAATAGATAATCAAATATCTATACCAAAAGCAGCTTTGAATGACAGAAGTGCTAAGTTTTTATATCGACTAGGTAGTTTGCTTAATCCTGAATATTATGAAGCAGAAAAGCAAAGAAGATCTACATATAATATTTCCCGTGTCCAAAAGTTATATAGAGAAGACGAGAATTTTATTTATTTGCCTAGAGGTTGTTACGATTCTTTGATTAAACTTTTGAATTATTTTGAAATCAAGATAACTATTAAAGATAAAACAAAACGTGGTTCTAATAATTTTGAAGTCGAATTTAAGGGTGAACTAAAACCTGAACAAGAAATCGGATTAAACAAATTATGTGAGTATAATACAGGTTTGTTTGTTGCGCCGCCTGCTTTTGGAAAAACAGTAACTGCAATTTCACTGATTTCACGTTTAAAAACTAGCACATTGATAATTGTTCCAACAATCGCTCTACTTAAACAATGGATAACAAGATTGAATGAGTTTTTAAATATTAACTATGATTATAAAAAAGAAAAAGATAAATTTGGGCAATATTATGGAAGCAAGAAGAAACTTACTTATAAAATTGATGTTGCTAGCATTGATTCTCTAGTTGAAACAGAAGATGACAATTTATTCACTAAATACGGTTTGATAATTTTTGATGAAGTTCATCATGTTGGAGCTATTAGTTATGAAAAAGTTGTTAGAAAATGTTCCAGCAAATATTTATATGGCTTTACAGCGACACCAAAAAGAAGTGATAGAAATGAGAAAATAGTATATAAAATGCTTGGCGATATCAGATATCAGTATAAAGAACAAAATAGTTTATTATCCAAGATACTTATTCCAGAATTTACATTCTTTACATTTAATACTATTGATAAAAACACAGCTTATTCTGATATGGTTGGGTGTTTGTTAAAGGATGAAATAAGAAATAAATTAATTATTGAAAAACTATATAATTCCATCAAAGAAAAGAAAAATATTCTTGTTTTAACTGATAGAATTGAACATATTAACATTCTTAAAAATATGCTTTCGGGTGTTGAAAATGTTTTTATCATAACTGGGCAGATGAAACAAAAAGATAAAAATTTATTTTATGAGTCTCTTTTAAATGCTGAAGAAGGATTCGTTATTCTTTCTACTGGGAAATATATTGGAGAAGGCTTTGATGAAAAAAGATTAAATTGCTTATATATAGTTTCGCCTTTTAGATGGTCTGGGATGCTTGAACAATATGTTGGTAGAATTCAAAGATTCTTAGAAAATAAAAAGGAAGTAGAAGTTCATGATTTTATTGATATAAATGTTGGCTTATTTGCTAATATGTATCACGAAAGACTTAGAGGATATAGAAGGCTAGGTTATATAATTAATTCAGATGAGATGATTTTTGAAAAGAAAATCTATTGTTTGAAGGATTATAAAGAAAAACTTTTAAATGATATTTCTGCTGCTAAAGAAATAATTTTTATTGTTAAAAAATACGAGAAAAAATCTTTTGATGAATTGCTTGTTAAACCTGAAATAACTCATATTTATTCCTTTAACGAAAATATTATTCTTAACCAAGTTAAAATAGAAAAACATATTTCTTCTGAAATTAATGCAGTAATAATAGACAAAAAAATTGTATGGTATGGTGGTTTAAATCCTTTTGTAGAGAACAAATATGATGATTCAATAATGAGAATTAATGATAAATCTATTGCCGAAAATATTATTAAAGAACTTTCAAAAGAAAAATAGATGTTCGGTGTGCAAGTAGAATAACAAATTCTCTTCTTTCCACAAATGAAAAACACCCTTTAAAAGGGTGTTATTTTCGTTTTGGCGGAGGAAAAGGGATTTGAACCCTTGCACACTATTACATGTCTACGAGCTTTCCAAGCCCGCCCCTTCAGCCTCTTGGGTATTCCTCCATTTGCTGCTGAATCAAAGTTACTAGATTGTGCCATATAATTATAACAAAAAAGATTATTTTTGCACTCTTTATTTATTAATCAATATTTTTTAAAATATTAAATATCATATGATTGAGTTTAATATTGTTGAAGATAATTATGGACAGACGTTGGAAAAATTTGTTAAAAAAATTCTTCCTGACGCTCCCTTGTCTTTTATTTATAAGTTATTTAGAAAGAAAGATATTAAAGTAAATAACCATTGGCAAAGCCTTAAATATATATTAAATATCGGAGATAATGTGAAAATATATATTACGGATGACCAACTAAATCAGTTTAAGCAACATAAAGCTGTTAAATTTGTTGACGATATATCATCATGGATAATTTATGAAGATAAAGAAATACTTATTGTTAATAAGCCAAGAAATATTTTAGTCCAGCAAGATGCTAAAAATGAATGCTCATTAGATGAAATGGTTTTAGCATATTTAACAAATAAAGGAGAATATGATTCAAACAATAATGCTGGTTTTACTCCAGGGCCTGCACATCGAATAGATCGAAATACATCTGGTATTGTTGTATTTGGTAAAACAATTAAAGCGTTGCAAACGTTATTCAATGTTTTTAAAAATAGAAATGATATCAGTAAACACTATATTGCATTAGTAAAAGGTAATATTGATAAAGATGGTGAAGTGGTTGCTCCTTTAAAAAAGGATGAATCTGCTGGGAAAGTTATTGTGGCAGATAAAAATAATGGTGGTAAGCCATCTAAAACTATATATCATGTAATACAGAAATTTGAATGCTATACATTATTGGAATTAATTTTAATAACAGGGAGAACTCATCAAATAAGAGTGCATATGTCTTATATAGGGCATCCTATTATTGGAGATGCTAAGTATGGTGATTTTGAGCTAAATAAAGATTTTATAAAAAAATATCATTTTAGAAATCAATTTCTTCACGCGAGTGAAATTCATTTTGGTGATTTACCAGAGCCATTAGAATATTTAAAAAGCTCTTCGTTTAAGGCGAAGATGCCTACAGAATTCGAAAATATATTAAAAAATTTATACAAATAAAACTTTATAAAAGATCTGGGCTTAGATTCTTTTTTTGAGACTTTTGTTAAATTTTCAACAAACCAACCGAGTTTTGCACTCTTTTTAGTGTCTCATCGGCAATTTTATTAGCTTTTATTGCGCCATCTTTTAACACTTTTTCGTACGCTTTAGTTTCTAAAATTTCTCTATATTTGGCTTGGAATATCTCCATTTCGTTGCAGACTACATCAGCAACAGCCTTTTTAAAATCACCATAACGAGAATTAGCAAATTCTTTTTCTGCTTCTTCAATACTTATTTCTTTTAAGGCAGAGTAGATAGTAAGTAAATTAGAAATTCCTGGTTTGTTTTCCACATCATATTTAATTTCACTGCCAGAATCAGTAACAGCAGACATAATTTTCTTTCTGATTGTTGCTAAATCATCCTTTAAGAAAATATCGCCTTTAGGATCAGATTTGCTCATCTTCTTAGTTGGATCGCTTAAAGACATAATTCTTGCACCAACTTTTCTTATTTCTGCTTTTGGCATTTTTAAAATTTCGCCGTATCTATTGTTAATTCTATTTACTAAATCTCGTGTTAATTCAACGTGTTGTACTTGATCGTGCCCTACTGGAACAATAGTAGCGTCATATAGCACAATATCGCACGCCATTAAAACGGGATAAGCAAATAATCCTAATCCAATCGCATTTTCCTTTAGGTGCTGAGATTTATCTTTAAATTGAGTCATTCTAGATAATTCGCCCATATAAAGGTAATTTTGCATAATAGCATTTAATTCAGCATGTGCAGAAACACTACTTTGTAAGAACAATGTTACTCTACTAGTATCAATGCCAGTAGCTAAGTAAAAACAAGCTAAGTCAATAGAATTTTGTCTTAAGACTTCAGGATCGATGGGAAGCGTTAAAGCGTGCAAATCGGCTATGAAAAAGAAATTTTCTCCTCTTTCCACTTGCTTTGGGAGATTTTTTAAAACCCCAATATAATTGCCCAAAGTTAATTGGCCTGTTGGTTTTATTCCAGTTAATATTCTATCTGACATAATATTTTCCTCGTACTTTAATAGTTTATTATAAATTTTATATTTTTCAACTATGTTGATTTTCATAAGCATTATTTTTTGCATTATATTTCATTCTTGTTATACTAATGTTAGGAGAAGATATGATTAAAATTTACACATCCCCTTCATGTTCGAGTTGCCGAAAAGTAAAAAAGTGGTTTGATGAGCAAAATATACCTTATCTTGAGAAAAATATTTTCGTTGCAGCGCTCAATGAAAATGAATTAAAAGATATGCTTTATAAAAGTGACAATGGAACTGAAGATATTATTTCTACAAGAAGTAAAATAATCAAAGATAGTGGCATTGATGTTAATGAAATGACAATTAAAGAATTGATTGATTTTATCAGAAAGAATCCATCTATTCTTAAAAGGCCTATAATGGTTGATGATCGTAAGATCCAAGTTGGATATAATCCTGATGACATAAGAGTTTTTATTCCAAAAGCTAGGCGCATTGCCGAATCTGCTTGTTTGGATGGAAGCTGTCCTGATTATAAAAATTGTGAGACCGCTAAAGAAATTAGAAAATCTATTTAAGCGTATCGATATATTTCAAATATGCACGTCTACTTTTAGTTAGGTAGACGTTTTTATTTACAATATTAAACATCAATGCAATTTTATTTATTTCTTCTTTCGATGTTTTCATTGAATTGCTTTCAACTTCAATATCGTAATCTATTACATCAAAATATGAATTTTCATCAATTACGAGCAATGAATTGCCTCTTGCTATTTCTAGACGTTTCGTTTTTAATGTTGCAAATGGGACAATATCGTTCACATTTACTTTTTTATTTAACAAATAATAAGAAACCTCTCCGTCTGGAAAAATCCCATTTACAACTAAAGTTGACATCTCAATATTTGTAATTTTTTGTGTTATTTCTTTATCACCGTTAGAGCCTTTTATTTTAAGCGTTAATTCGATATTTTCCTCGTTGTTGAAATAACGAATCCTTAACATATTTTTTGATTTTATTATCTTATTATCCTTTGTGTCTAAATAAATATTTGTAATGGAAAAATATGGTGTTTCTTTATCATTTCTATAATAAAATTTGACTAATTTTTCATATTGAGACTTATCGATTTCTAATCTCGATTCTTTTTCAATTGTTATACTCATAAGTATTTATATGATACAATACTTTGAGTAAAAGAAAAATTATGAAAGTCGCTGTATTCCAATCTGACAAACATTTTGATCAAAAACTCCGTGATTTAATTTACGAATTAACAAAAAAAGAGGGATATGAAAAAGATGAAAAAGATCCTGATATTGTCTTTAATGTCGGTGGAGATGGCACTTATTTACGTGCAATTCAAAATTATTTAGACAAATTAGATAAAATCACATTCATTAATATTAAAAATGGAACACTAGGTTTTTATTATGGTTTTACACTTGATGATTTACCAGATGTTTTGAGAAAATTTAAAAATGGCGAATTGATTATCTCGTCTTATCGCTTATTACAAGCAGAAATTGTGCACCAAAACATGGTTGAATCTGTATATGCTTTAAATGAAATTCGAATAGAAAATCCATTTCACACGTTAATTTCTAATGTTTTAATTAATGATGAACAGCTTGAAACTTTTAGAGGCAATGGTCTTTGCGTTTCTTCTTCTTTGGGTTCTACCGCTTACAATAAATCATTAGGCGGGGCTATTATTCACCCTAGTGTAGAACTTTTAGAGCTAACAGAAATTGCTCCATTATCAAATAACATTTACCGTTCTTTGGGTTCTTCAATCATTCTTTCTGAGAACCAAAAAATATCATTAAATGGTGACTTCCCTCACATTATTCTTGGATATGATCATTTATCAAAAGAAGTCAAAAACCCTATTGAAATCCGCATATTTTTGTCAAATTTGATAATAAAAACAGCTTATGATAAAAATTATTCATATGTCGATGCAGTGAGAAGGAGCTTTATTAAATAATGTTTAATGATTTTAAAGAAGCGATGACGATATTCTTAAAAGATAATGCAATATGGTTGTCGATGGCTGTGGCCGCAGTTATCCTTGCAACTATATTAGTATTTGCTATATTAAATTTTAAGAACAAAAATAGAGAGTAATTAATTCATGCTCTCTATTTTTTTCAAATCTGCTTTTATTTCTTTCGTTGGAAAACCAATTACGTTTTCCAAGCTTCCTTTATATCCAGATATTATTGGATATTTATCATTATCTTGAATGCCATAGGCTCCAGCCTTATCTAGTGGTGAACCGCTTTCAATATATGATTGTAATAAACGATCGTTATTATCATTGAATGTCACATCTGTAATAACATAATTAGTTAATATTTTATCTGATTTAATGATTGTATAAGCTGTTATTACTTGATGTGTTTTGTTATTTAGTAACTTTAATATTCTTAAAGCATCCTTTTCATTTTTTGGTTTTCCAATTATTAAATCATCTAACGTTACAATTGTGTCTGCGGAAATAATAACATCCTTAGGATATTTATTTCTTACCGCTAGAGCTTTCCTTTTCGAAATGTCTTTGCAAGCTTCTAGTGGCAATAAATTTAAAGATGTAGATTCATCTATATCGCTATCGACACAAAAAAATTCTGAAACGATTTGTTTCATTAATTCTTTTCGTCTTGGTGAATGGCTTGCTAATATATACATTATTTTTTACTCATGATTACAGGAATAATCATTGGATGACGATTGGTTCTTCTATAAATATATTCACCAGCCACATTTTTTACTACTGTTTTTATATCATTAAATGTAGTTTTTTTCTTCAATTGGGCGTTTACAGCGTCCATTACCAAAGCAGAACATTCATCTATGCTTCTTTGGCTACCTTGATTAATCAAACCACGAGAATATATTGTTGGAGGAACTAATAAAATATTTTCCTTGCTATCAACCGATAACGCTATGGTCATCATTCCATCTTCAACCAATATTTTCCTATCGTTAATAACAGCGCTTTCTAATCCGTTTATATTTTTCCCATCGATGTAAGTTACACCAGATTCTACTGGATAAGAAACAGTAACTTTATGGTTTACTAATTGTAGGCTTTGGCCGTTATCTAAAATAAAGCAATGCGACTCTTTTATACCCAAATTCATTGCAGTTTCCGCATGGATTTTAAGCATTCTATATTCGCCGTGCACTGGCATAAAGTACTTTGGTTTTAATAATTTTAAGACCAAACGTTGCTCTTGCTTGCTGGCATGTCCTGAGGAATGAACGTCGTTAACAATGCTGTTAGTAACCACTTCAGCTCCGCATCTAGTAAGAATATTAATAACGTGATCTATCATTATTCCATTTCCAGGAATGGCGCTACTAGAGAAAACAACTGTATCTCCTGGCATGATTTTGACATCTTTATGTTCGCCAGAGGCAATTCTAGATAAAGCCGCCATGGTCTCACCTTGACTTCCTGTACAGATAATCAATAAATCTTTTGCTCTAAAGTTCTTAATGTTGCAACTTTGAATGATAACATCATCAGGAATTTTGATATATCCAAAAGCTCTTGATATTTCAACTGCTTTTTCCATGCTTCTTCCGACAATACATATTTTTCTATTATGTTTAACTGCAACATCTAAAATTTGTTGAATACGAGAAATATTGCTCGAGAAAGTGGATACAATAAGTCTTCCTTGTGCTTCATCAAAAATATCAACGATTGAATCATAAACATTTTTTTCGCTTGGTGTATATCCTTCATTTTCTGCGTTTGTGGAATCGCTTAATAACAAATCTACTCCATCAGATCCCAACTTAGCCATTTTAGCGATATCAATATCTGGGCCAATAGGAGTTAAATCAATTTTAAAATCTCCAGTAGTAACTATTCTTCCTTCTGGAGTATCAATAATAATTCCAAAACTGTCAGGAATTGAGTGGGTAACTCTAAAGAAACTAACACCAAATTCACCAGCTTTTATTGTTGATAAATCATCATATTCAACGATGTTTACCTGGGTAAGTAATTTATTTTCTTCTAATCTATTTTTTATTAACGCGCAAGCGAGTCGTGGTGCATAGATGACCGGGATATGAATAGATTGAATTAAAAATGGAATGGCGCCGATATGGTCTTCGTGTCCGTGAGTGATAAAAAGAGCTTTAACTTTGTTTCTATTGTTCTTTAGGTGTGTGAAATCAGGAATTATATAATCGATACCAGGTAAATCTGAACTAGGAAATTTAACTCCAGCATCAACAATAATTATTGAATTGTTGGTTTCAAAACAATACATGTTTTTGCCAACTTCTCCAAGCCCACCTAAAGCATAAATTGAAACAGGTGATGAAACACTCTTTTCCATAATAACCCTCCAGCTACATTATGATATGTATCGGTTGTTGAAAATAGTATAGTTTATACTTATATAAAAGGCAATTGAAATTATCTAATTTTTATTTTATACAAACTATATGATTTGTTCGTTATCTAATTGTTCGTTAGGATTGGCTTTATTGATGCGGTCATAAAAAAGAATTCCATCGAGGTGATCGTATTCATGCTGCAACACAACTGAATCATATCCCCTGGCTACTATTTCGACATCTTTTTTCTGTATGTTATCATATGCAATCATTTTAATTTTGAAATTGCGGTGAACCAAACCTTCGTAGGGCTTTTCAACAGAAAGGCACCCTTCGCCTCCGTTTAATGCGCATTTTCTAACGCTTGTTTCTATTATCTTTGGATTAACTAATTCATATTTTGTTTCTTTGCCATCTTCATTTTTATAATAAATAACAAACATTTTCTTTAAAATCCCTATTTGCGGTGCAGCTAATCCGACTCCCGCACGAATATTATGCTTTTTGGAATATTCTTCATCTTGAGAAAGCTTTAGATAGTTAAGCATTTGATCTAATAACTCGCTATCTTCTTTTGACAAAGGTAGTTCAACAGTTTCTGAAGTCCTTCTTAAAAGTGGATTATTATCTTTAATTATTTTCATTTTCATATAATTATTCTATTACATTAAGTAATAAGTTAGCAAGAATGAGCAATCTACTTAATTTATATATTTATGAAAAAACAAAGAAATGTTGTAAGATATTTGACATCTCATTAACAATATATGTATCCAAGGGATGCATTATTGATTGACCCCTAGGG
>JAKSVI010000018.1 GCA_024408095.1 Bacilli bacterium | reverse complement strand
CCTAGAAAGGAGAAAGTTATTCAGTCATCAAACTAGGCTTAACTGAATAATACGAAATATATGAATAAATTATTTAAATGCCTATCTACTGCTGTTTTAGGTATTGCAATGGCATTAGGTGTTGGCGTTGGTATAGCATTTAATAAAGGCGTTGATGAAGTTGGGGCTGATATCAGTTATAAAGAAGCATATACAATTACATATACTAAAGGCTCATCTGATAGTGGCACTACTGCCCCTTCGATAGAAAATGGTGGCGACTACGCAACACTTTCACACAATAACTATGCGTATGCTAGAACAAATGGTATGCACTTAAGTTCTGGAAATAATGCTGGTAATGCAACGCTAACAATGAAAGATTCAGGTAAAGTCGTTGCAAAAAGAATTGTTACTAATGCTTTGGCAAAATCTAATAAGTCTTTTTCTATTCAAATTACTTACTCTGATAATAGTACAGAAACACAAACTTTTACACCTGGAACTACAACTACCGATTGTACTTTTGACTTGACGAATGAGAATAATTTGAAAATAACTTCAATTTATTATTCGGCAATCAAAGGTTCTGGCGCAGGCATTGCTTCTACAAAAGTATTCGTGGAAAATCAATCTACAGAACCTTCTATCGAAATTACAAACAATACACCGCAAAACACAGTCGTTGGACAAATAATTAGCTTAACTGCAAAAGCAATTAATTACACGGATACGCCATCAGAAATTTTATGGGAGTACCCTACCGATAAATTAGAAATTACTGAGGCAGGTCAAACAACTGAGGGAACAATTACAACTAAATTCAAATTATTAGTATCTGGTGAAGTAATCATTAACGCCTATACTGGCGAATACGAAGTTATTTCTGATGATTTTATATTAACCGTTTCTGATGTGTCTGTTAACTCAATTGATGTTGCTTTCAATGATGGCGAAAATTCTTATGATGAAGATGAATCATTTACATTTAAAGGAAAAGTCGTTGCCACTTTGAATAATGGCGAAACAGAAGAAGTATACTCAACTGGAAGATTTGGTAATCTTTCGTTTAAAATTTTCTCATCTTCAACTGGTGGTACAGAAGTTGCATCTTTAATTGTTGGCACTACAAAAATGAATAAGGATTGGAATGGATATTATTTAGAAACTTCTTATTCTGGTAAATCTAAACGAAAACAAATTATAGTAAATGCAAGTTATTCAATTGACACTATTACAGAAAATAATGGAATAAAAAATGGTTTAATTGTAAACGAAACTGAAGGGGCATATTTAGAAGTTACGAAATATAGTTGTAAAATAGGAACTCCAACAATAACAGCAACATCAAGTGATACAACTATTTTAACAACCAATGTTAATGAAATGAAAATATTTCTAACGCCAAAGGCTATTGGAGATTGTATTGTTACAATAAATTTGCTTTCAAATAACATTGTTAAGGCATCAACTACTAAAAATATAAGGGTGACAAGAAAAAGCGCTGAGACAGAGGTTACTTTCGATTTTACACAAATAGATGGATTTTCAAGTTGGGGCAGCTCATATAGTTCACACGATGTTAGTTATGATGAAGGAAAAATTAACTTTAGTAGTGCTTCTAAACAAACGGGTACAATAACTGACATGCCTGTTGGAAAAGCCTGCAACGTTACATTTACACTCAGCGATGAATTAATTGAAAGCAAATATATTTACGCTGCTGAATTAACTTGCAAACAATGGGTAAGCAAAACTCAAACTATTCAATTATTTACTAAAGGTGAAGAGGAACAAAAAGTCACTGAAACAAGCAAAGACTTTGTACTTGGATCAAGTAATTTTAGTGAAGACATATATTCTGTTATTTTTAAAACCACAAATACAAGCAATCAAATTGGCTTTGCTTCATTAATTTTAGATATAAGGGATAAGTCAACTAAAGAAATAGTTGATTCTCGTATTACCGCAGGAACAGTTTCTGCTCAAACTGGCGATACTAAATGGACCTTAGAAGGATTCAAGTTTGAAGTTCAATACGAAGGAGAAACAGATTGGAATGAGGTTAATGCAAATTATACAGTTTCAAAAGAAATCCCTGAATTTACACAAAGTGGCACAATTGATGTCACAGTTACTGGTGAATACAAAGGAGTTTCTAAAACAACTGGAACAATAAAAGCTACATTAACTTTTATTAATCCTTATAGTATTAAAGGCGTTTTTGATATGCCTTCTGGATCCGCAATTACTGTTGACGGAATTTATACTGCTCTTGCTGCAAATGGTTGCATGATTATTTGTGATGGTGAGTATGGTTTCCTTATTTATGATTCATCAACTTTAGCTAGTAACTATGAAATAGGTGATTATGTTACTGTAAGTGGAAATTTGAACATTTATAATGGTCTTTATGAAACAAATAAAACACCTACTCCAACTATTTCAAAACTAACCGATTCAGGTAGAATTTCAAAATTATCTACCCCTATTAAATATGTTGTTACTGGAAATGAAGGAAAAGGAATAGAAAGTCAAAAATTAGCAAATCGTCTCACATCTATTACTGGTGTTATTACTGCTATGAGTAGTTCAACAGTAGGTAGTAGAAGCAATTTGACTATTTCTGTAAATTCTAAATCTATTATCGTAACTGTTGTTGGAACTGATATGACTGCAGAAAATATTGCTGCATTTCAAGCAAGTTTAAATAACGAAACCGAAATTATTATTGAAGGTGTTTCAACATATTATGATACAGGAAAAGGCGGAGCTAATGATGTTGGCTTTGAAGTCGAATTTGGACATATTGTTGTTCCTGTAGAAGACTATAAAGCTGAAAATTTTGCTCATGATTTATTGACTTTGACTGATGAAGTTTGTGCTGGTTATGATGGCGTTTCAAGTAAGAAAGATGAACTTGCTTTAGTTTGGAACGTTTTAAATTCTGATCAACATTGGACAAAAATGGTTGCTAGTGAAAGAATTAGATTCACTTCTGGAGAAGGTGAAACTTCGTTAGAATCTGCTAGAGCACGTTATGATTATATTGTTGCTAAATATGGACTAGGTGATTTTGCTGGTCGAAATCCTTCACCAAATAGTGGAGTTAATCCATTAGTCTCGTTAAACAACATTCAAGATACTACTTGGATACTTGTTATAGTTGGATTAGTTGGTTTAACTGCTGTTGGTGGTTACTTCTTCATTCGTAGAAGAAAAGAAAATTGATAAGTAACTACTATTAATTAATATATATCGCACGTATATGTCTGTTCTTATACGTGCGATTTACTTTATATAGAGTATTTATTTTTTAGAGCCACTGATTATTTCTATATTCGTTTTTCTTTTTATTCACGACACAATAATTTATATGAAAAGAAGAAGTGTTGATAAGATACAATTGTTGTTTGATGAATTCATTGAAGAAAAGTCGTTCATAAACTTGTCAGAAGCTAGTTTAAAGGACTATGGAGAAGCTTTTAATAGATACGTTAGAGAAACCCAAGGCGACTTAAGTAAAGCTTCTTTAATTGAGTGGGTTAAATTGTTTAAAAGTAAGGGAGCTGAGAGATCTATTAACCATTATTTAGGACACTTGAGAGTGTTTTTAAAATATTGTATGGGTAAAGGTTACATTGAATCATATAAGATCCAACTCCAAAAGTAACAAGAGGAAGTAATTAAGTTCTATAATGATGAAGAAATTAAAAAGTTATTGTTAAAACCAAATATTAATTGTGGGTTTAGAGAATATAGGACTTATGTCATTGTTAATTTCTTATTGGCTACTGGTTGTAGAGTTGGAACTTTAATTAATATTAAGGTTAATGATGTTGATTTAAAAAATAAAGAAGTTACTTATAGACATTTGAAAACTAAAGAGCTAGCTATAATTCCATTGTCAAATGCTATTGTTGATGTGTTAAAAGATTACTTTAGTGTTTGGGAATTAAAAAGTGATTACTTATTTTGTAGTGTTAATAATAAAAAGATGACTAGGAATAGTGTTAGATTATCTTTAGAAGATTATTGTAATAAAAGAGGAATAAAAAGTAGAGGAATTCATGCATTTAGACATACGTTTGCTCGCTGTTGGATATTAAATAATGGAAATGTATTTTCTTTACAACACATGTTGTGTCATAGTGATTTAACAATGACTAAGAAATATGTGAAGATATTTGGATCAGACTTACATAAAGATTTAGAGCAATACAATCCATTAGATAATTTTAAGAGTTCAAAAGTAGTTAGAAGAGAAGTTTTTAAAAGTGCAAATAAAAACATATTAAATTAATTTGTAAGTATTTTGTTAGAAATTATTATTACGTTTGAATATGAGCTTAAAAACACATAAATATTGAGAACTGTGTACTAAAAAAGCCTTCATACTTGAAAGCTCTTTTAATAATTTAATAAATTAATAATTTAATAATTATTCTTCACATTGTGGATCTGGTCATTCATCTGTATTCATTGGATTGTTAACTAATTCACCTAAGGTTTTAGTTTCACCAGTTTTAGTGTTATTTTGGATTATTAGATCATTAGCTTCTTTACTATCACTGTGAATTATATAAAAGTTGTCAGCGTCAGCCTATAATATAAACGACTCTTAATCAGTGGGTCAAAGGTTCGAATCCCTTAGGGATCACCAATTTATATGAAACTCCGTTTTGCGGAGTTTTATTTTGTGTTTTTATTTGATATTATTAAATAAGAATTAACATGTTAATTATTTAAAAAGATTGGAGAAATTTATGAGCGAACCAAAACTTAGTGAAGTCAAAAAATATTTATCTTCCATTATTAAAATAAATAAGAAATATGTAACTACTGAACGATTATCAAAAGTGGTAGGAATTTACCCTGAAGTTATTAATGAAACATTAAATTATTTTAATCCAATGATAAAGATGGATCCTGAATATAATTTGATGGAATTAGTTCCTACTCTTAAAAAATTTGTAAGTGATAAAGAGGATGAAAAAACTAACTCTTTAGTTAAAAAACCTCAGCCTCAAAGAATAACTGAGCATTATGATTCCATCGGAGATTTTGTCTATAGGAAAATGACGGTTGCTGGTGGCTTACTTGATAAAAATATAAACCTTAGTGATTTAGATTTACGAATCCTAAAAAAACTAATTAACGAAGAGCAACAAAAACGTAAGAAAAAATAATTAAGTAGCTTCGCTACTTTTTTATTTTGGGTATTTTCAATATTTTGTTGTTTTTACTTGTAAAAACGGTGGTCTATGTATATACTTTCTTTTGTATTACGGAGGAAAATTAATTTATGGACGTTAAAAAGACTATGCTCTCAGTTGACGGAAATACTGCTGCAGCATTAGAATCCTATAACTTCATCGAAGTCGCAGGCATCTATCCTATTACTCCATCTTCACCAATGGCAGAAAATATCGATGTCTATGCTTCACAAAAAAAGAAAAACTTCTTCGGCACAGTTGTTAAAGTAAGCGAAATGCAATCAGAAGCCGGTGCTTCAGGCACAGTTCACGGAGCTCTTCAAGCTGGTGCATTAGCAGCTACATATACTGCTAGCCAAGGTTTATTACTAATGATCCCAAATATTTACAAATGGGCTGGTGAATTATTACCTGTTGTCTTACACGTTTCTGCACGTAGCTTAGCAACTCGTTCCCTTTCCATTTTTGGTGATCATCAAGATATCTATGCCATTAGACAAACAGGCGTAGCAATGATTTGTTCTCATTCAGTTCAAGAAATCGCTGATTTAACACCAGTTGCTCACTTAGTGGCTCTTGATGCTGAAACTCCAGTCTGTCATTTCTTTGATGGATTCAGAACTTCTCATGAAATTCAAAACGTTGAATTCGTTGATGATAATGAATGGAAGAAATTACTTCCGATGGATAAAGTTGAGAAATTTAGAGCTCGCGCTTTAAATCCACATACTCACCCAGTAACACGTGGTGGTGCTGAAAACGATGATATTTATTTCCAAGGTAGAGAAGCACAAAATTCTCACTACGATAATGTCGTTGCTGTCGCTGAAAAATATTTCAAGAAAGCTAGCGAATTAACTGGTAGAAACTACGCTCCATTTACTTATTATGGTGCTCCAGATGCAGAGAGAGTTATCGTCGCTATGGGTTCAGTTACTGAAACCGCTACTGAAGTCATTGATGAATTAAAAGGCGAAAAGATTGGATTAGTTAAAGTCCATTTATATCGTCCTTTCTCAAGCAAACATTTATTAGCTGTCTTACCAAAAACAGTTAAAAAAATTGCTGTCTTAGATAGAACAAAAGAAATGGGCGCTAGTGGTGAACCATTATATTTAGATGTTGTCTCCGTTATTAAACAAGCAAATCTTGACATCGAAGTTATCGGTGGCAGATATGGCTTATCAAGCAAAGATACACAACCAAAAGATGTTAAAGCTGTTTATGATTTCTTAAAGAGCGGCAAAGAACATCATGATTTCACCGTTGGAATTAACGATGATGTCACTCATAAATCAATTCCAGTGGATAACAATTTCCACGTTAAAGCTGACTATACTTCATGTTTATTCTATGGATTAGGTTCTGATGGAACTGTTTCCGCTAATAAATCAAGTATTAAGATTATCGGTGATGCTACTGGTCAATATGCACAAGCTTATTTTGCTTATGATAGTAGAAAAGCTGGTGGTGTTACCCGCAGCCATTTACGTTTCGGTAAAAAACCAATTCATTCCACATATTATGTTTCTAACGCTGACTTTGTCAGCTGCTCACTTGATACATATTTGTTCAAGTTCGACATGATTAAAAACCTTAAAGATGGTGGAACATTCTTATTAAATACAGACATGAATGATGAAGAACTCGTCAAAAACATGCCAAATCGTGTCAAATATCAATTAGCCACCAAAAAGGCTAAATTCTATGTTATTGATGCTAATAAAATTGCTAGCGAAATCGGCATGGGAAGACACACAAACACCATTCTCCAAGCCAGCTTCTTCTATTTAAATCAAGATATTATGCCATATGATGAAGCAAATAAATGGATGAAGAAATTTGCGGAAAAGAGTTATGCAAAGAAAGGCCAAGATGTTGTCGAACTCAACTGGAAAGCCATCGATGCAGGAACTGAAGGCTTAAGAGAAATCAAAGTCGATCCATCATGGGCAAAATTAGAACCAAAAATGGAAACCAAATTAACAGGTGATGATTATTTTGATAACTATGTGGCTGTTATGGGCAACTTAGGTGGAGATGATCTCCCAGTTAGTAAATTCCAAGAATATGAACTCTTAGATGGTACAATGAAGAACGATATTACTTTCCGTGAAAAACGTTCTATCGCTGATAGAGTTCCATTATGGCACAAAGAAGATTGTATCCAATGTAACCAATGTGCATTTGTCTGCCCTCACGCTACAATTAGACCATTCCTCATTAATGAGGAAGAACTCGCAAAAGCTCCTGACTTAGTGAAAAACGATGTCAAAGATGCTCTTGGAGTTCCAGGACATAAATTCCGTATTCAAGTTTCTCCAAGAAACTGTGTCGGATGTGGACTCTGTGTCAGCGAATGTTTAGCCAATAAGACTGGCAAAAACGCCATTGAAATGGTTGAAGCAAAATCACAATTTGCTCAAGAAGAAGGAGCAGATTATCTATATAAAAACGTTTCATATAAAGCTGATAAATTACCAGCAGCTTTACAAGAAACCATCAAAGGTGTTGGCTTTATGATGCCATATATGGAAATTAGTGGAGCTTGTGCTGGATGTGGAGAAACCCCATATTACAGATTAGTTTCACAATTATTTGGCAAAGATATGTTAGTTGCTAATGCAACTGGATGTAGTTCAATTTATAGTGGCTCAACCCCATTAACACCATTCTGTACAGATAAAGATGGGCAAGGTATTGCATGGGCTAACTCATTATTCGAAGACAATGCTGAATTCGGATATGGTATGAGAGTTGCTACAAACGCCAAAATCAAAGCCATCATTGAAATTTTAACTGAAGCAAAATCTCACGATACTGTTGAAGATGCTTTAAAAGCTAAAATTGACGAATATTTTGCTAATATCAAAAATAGAAAAGCATCAAGAGAAATTGTTCCTGAATTAGTTAGATTAGTAAAAGCTAGTAAAGATGAACAAGTCAAATCAGTCTTAGCTTACGAAAGAGACTTACAAGATAAATCAGTTTGGATTGTCGGTGGAGATGGATGGAGTTATGATATCGGTTATGGTGGATTAGATCACGTCATCGCTAATGAAGAAGATGTTAACATCTTAGTCTTAGATACTGAAGTTTATTCCAACACAGGTGGTCAATCTTCAAAATCAAGTCAAACTGGTTCCATTGCTAAATTTACAGCTAGTGGTAAAACGACTGCTAAAAAGAATCTTGCTCTTATCGCAATGAGTTATGGCAATGTATATGTTGCTCAAATTAGTTTAGGAAGTAACCCATTAAAAGCTATCAAAGCATTAAAAGAAGCTGAAAGTTATGATGGACCATCCTTAATTATCTGCTATGCTCCATGTGCAAACCATGGTATCAAAGGCGGACTTGCCAATTCTATGAAACAAGAGAAAATGGCGGTTGAATGTGGATATTTCCCAATCTTCCGTTATGATCCACGTTTGGTTAGAGAAGGAAAACCAGGCTTACAAATCGATATGCCAGAACCTGACTATAGCAAATTTAGAGACTTTGTATTAACAGAAACTAGATTCTCACAATTGCCACGTGTTAATCCAGAAAATGCTGAAGAACTCTTAACAAAATCCGAAAATTACGCTAAGGATAGATGGGCAAGAATTAAAAAATTCGGTTTATAATTTTTGTACTTAAAATAAGACCCTCTTTGAGGGTCTTTTTTCTATTAGTACAATTTATCAAAATTTAGGTTATTTTATCCTTGCTCTTTATCGGCTTATATGATTTAATAAATGCGGTAGGTTAAGTATATGAAAAAGTTAGAAAGACAAGTAGAAGTTTTACTTGAATCATTAGCAGAATATAAAAATATTGAAGAAGTCGTCAATTCATTACCTCGTGGCTATATTTCAGTTAAAAATATTTCAGGACACACATATTATTATCGTCAATGGAGAGAAGGAAATAAAATTATCTCCAGCTATGTGAATGAACAATATTTAAATGTGACCAAACAAAAAATTGAAATTAGAAAACAAAATGAACAACTTCTAAAAATTATCGCTAAAGATATTAAAAAAGCTGAAAGAGCAGTTCTTAAAGCAGGAATTTTAAGCGAACAAGAAATTAAAGAACTTCATGCTGGCAAAAGCTATGATGAAGTAGTGAAAAATAGATAAATATTTATTGAGACTATTTAAGAGGATGAAAAATCCTCTTTTTTGTTGTCTAAATTCTATTTAGTTTTTACTTTCTTAAAGCGTTTTGGTAAGATAAACAATATGAATAAATTGTTAGTCCTTTCTGGAGTTCCTGGTAGTGGAAAAAGTTATTTCTCAAACACTTTAAAAAAGGTATGTGGAAGCCATGTTTATATAATTAGCAGTGATGCTTTAAGAACTTTAATTACAGGCAATCAACAAGATTTGTCTTGTGATAATTTTATGTGGGACATGTTCTATGACCTAGGAAAAGTTTATTCAAAAGATAAAAATGGAATAGTTATTTTAGACGCTACACATTTTTCAAGAAAAAAACGTATTGAAAATGTCTTGCCATTAAAAAACTTATTTGATGAAGTTGATTTAGTGGTTTTTGATATAGATCGACAAATAGTAAATAACCAAAATTTGCAAAGAGAATGGCCTATTGCACCAGATATTTTAAATAAATATTTTGACATATTTGAATTACCTAATGATGAAGATAAACAGTTGTTCAACAAAATAATAATTATTAAAAACAATGACATTGCCGAAGCTATTTCTACAGTGAGGCAAGAGGATAATGAGTCCACTTATATAAAAGAAGAATTATAAAAAAACAACCCAATGGGTTGCATTTTTTTATTTGGTCGGAACGACCGGACTTAAACCGGCGACCCCTTCCACCCCAAGGAAGTGCGCTATCAAACTGCGCTACGTCCCGAAAACATATACATATTATAGCTTAATTTTTGTATATGTGTAGCGTGTTTATTACGTTTTTGATAGAATATCACTTGTATGAATAGCGAAAAGAAAATAGAAGTTAAAGGTGCCAGAGAAAACAACCTTAAAAATGTCGATGTTTCTTTACCAAAAGATTCATTAGTTGTTTTTACAGGTTTATCGGGTAGTGGTAAATCAACTCTAGCGTTTGATACCATTTTTGCTGAAGGGCAAAGACGATATATGGAATCTTTATCAAGTTATGCTCGTCAATTCCTTGGTAATTATGACAAACCTGATGTTGATAGTATTGATGGATTATCACCAAGTATTGCTATTGATCAAAAAAGTGTTTCCCACAATCCACGTTCTACTGTTGGAACCGTTACAGAAATTTACGACTATTTGAGATTATTATTCGCTCGTGTGGGAACTCCATATTGTCCAACACATAATGAACCCATTATTTCTTTCTCTGTTTCTGATATGGCGGATGTTGTAATGGGATATCCTGAAGATAGCAAAATTCAACTCCTTTCTCCTGTTGTTCACGCTGAAAAAGGTACACAAAAAGACACTATTGAGAAAATTATTAATGCTGGATTCACCAGAGTAAGAGTGGATGGAGAATTTAAAACAGTAGACGAAATTGGCGATCTTGATAAAAACAAAAAACATACAATAGATATCGTTGTTGATAGATTAATTATTAAATCAGATATACGCCAAAGAGTCTGCGAATCTATTGAAACAGCACTTGATTATTCGCATGGACTTTTAATCATATACACCTCAAATGGAGAGAAAGTTCTGTCTGATAAACATACTTGTCACATTTGTGGTTTTAGTGTTCCTAAGTTGGAACCTCGTTTATTTTCGTTTAATTCTCCTAGTGGATTCTGCCCTGATTGTAAAGGTTTAGGGGTTAAAAGAGAAGTTGATATTAACCTGTTAATACCAAACCCAGAACTTGATATTGCTCATGGCTGTATCGAGTATTATAGGCATATGGTTGGCACCCCTAATTTAGAGTGGCAAGAATTTCAATTACTGTGTAAATTATATAAAATCCCAATGGATTTACCTTGGAATCAATTAACCAAAGAGCAGCAAAAGATTTGTTTAATAGGCTCCCCAGATGTTCAAAAATATGAGCTTAAATCTTCTAGTGGAAATGTTATGCATAGATTTGGTTTTATTGAAGGCGTTAAAACCAAAATTGAAAGATTATATACAGACACTTCGTCTGAATGGATGAGAGATTATTATGAACGTTTCTTGCATGATACCGTTTGTACAACTTGTAATGGGGCGAGATTAAACCCTCAAGCTCTTGCCGTTAAAATTGATGACATTAATATATATGAAGCCACCTCTTTGTCTTTAGATAAATTATTAACTTGGATTGAGACTTTATATCAAAAACTCAGCAAAACTCAGCTAGAAATTGCAGATTTAGTTTTAAAAGAGATTAAAAATAGAGTTTCATTTTTATGCAATGTTGGACTTGAATATCTTACTTTATCTCGAATGGCAATGACGCTTTCTGGTGGCGAAAGTCAGCGTATCAGATTAGCAACTCAAATCGGAAGTAAACTTACTGGCGTTCTCTATGTTCTTGATGAACCAAGTATTGGCCTCCACCAAAAAGATGATGAAAAATTAATTTCAACTCTCAAATCAATGAGAGATTTAGGAAATACTTTAATTGTTGTCGAACATGATGAAGAAACTATTAAATCCGCTGATTACGTAGTTGATATTGGGCCAGGAGCTGGCATTCATGGTGGAAATATTATTTATCAAGGTGATGTGAAAGGATTGCTCCAATGTAAAAACTCAATTACGGGTTTATATTTAAATGGAACAAAATGTATTCCAATTCCAAAAGTTCGCAAAAAAGGAAATGGGAAAAAGATATCTATTAAAGGAGCATGCGTTAATAATTTAAAGAATGTTAACGTCGATATTCCTTTAGGCTGTTTTGTTGCAGTAACAGGAGTTTCTGGCAGCGGAAAATCATCATTAATTAATCAGACTTTGTATCGCCATTTGCAACAATATTTCACAAAAGAGCAGACTTTTGCAGGGCCTGTTAAGGAAATTCTCGGTTTTGAGAATATTGATAAAGTTGTAAATGTCTCACAAGAACCAATAGGCAGAACGCCACGCAGCAATCCTGCGACATATGTCAAATTATTTGATGATATTCGTGCACTTTTTGCAGAAACAGTTGAGGCAAAAGCTCGAGGCTTTGACAAAGGCAGATTCTCATTTAATGTTCCTGGAGGACGTTGTGAAAAATGTGAAGGTGCGGGAGTGACTCGCATTGAAATGAATTTCCTCCCTGATGTTTATGTGAAATGCGATGCCTGTGATGGAAAACGTTACAATGAAGAAACCTTAGCAGTAACATACAAAGGAAAAAATATTTACGATGTTTTAGAAATGACTGTCGAAGATGCATTGAAATTTTTTGAAAATCGTCCATCTTTGAAGAAAAAAATACAAACTTTATATGATGTCGGACTTGGTTATATTAAATTAGGGCAACCAGCTACAACATTATCGGGAGGAGAAGCTCAAAGAGTTAAATTAGCTTTTGAGTTGCAAAGAAAACCAACTGGAAAAACATTATATATTCTTGATGAACCCACGACTGGTTTGCATGTTGACGATGTTTCAAGATTAGTGAAAATATTACAAAGAATTGTCGAACATGGTGATACAGTTATTGTTATCGAACACAATTTGGATGTCATAAAAGTAAGTGATTATATTATCGATATAGGTCCTGATGGTGGAAATCGTGGTGGCACAATTGTTGCTACTGGAAGTCCAGAACAAATTTCTAAAAACGAAAAAAGTTATACAGGAAAATATTTGAAAACTATTCTTGAGGAAGGAAAATTCGAATAATGAATGCCGGACTAATATTTTTTATCATTACATTATTGTCATCATTAGTTTGCTTGACTATTGCGATAACAAAAGCAGTTAAATTAGTGAAAATTCCTCATAACAATATTGTGTGGAAAAGTGAAATTCGCAATCAAATAATTTTTGTTTCTTTATTTGCAATTTTGTTTATGGGAATGTCAATTTCCTTATATTATTGGCATAACATCAACGCCATTCCTTTAGATATGTTTCAGGGTATACTTGGTGGATTATTGTTCCCGTTATCGTTTGGTGCTGGTTTAATCTGCTTTATTATTCATTATTATAGAAAGAAAATACCTGAAAAATTGGATAAGTGGTTATACCGCATCATGATAATTGGTATTGTCTGCACTCTTGTATTTTTGTTTGTTTGGTCAAATGGATATGCAGATTATATTTCATATCCTTTACCAAATGGATTCTGGTTTAATGTCGGACTAACATATCCTGGCCCTTACGAAGGTCAACATATAGCTTTCTATGCATTCTTTATTCTAGGTGGTGCTGTACTTGTTTATTTCTTATGCGATCACCGTTATTACCAAGAATATGGAAAGCATGGAATTCTAGAATCTTTATTTTTAGTAGCATTCCCAGCAGGAATTATAGGTGCTCGAGCTGGTTATTGTATAGGAAACTGGGAAAAAGACTTTGCCGGTAAAGATTGGTGGGCAGTATTTGACCTTAGAACAGGCGGATTAACTATTATTGCTGGCGCATTAGTGGGAATTATTGTTGGAGTGTTGTGGTTTTTGTGGAGAAAAAAACAATATAATATTTGGCTTGCAGTTGACATAATTGTCCCTTCTATTTTAATAGCTCAAGCAGTGGGCAGATGGGGCAACTTTTTTAACGTAGAAGTGCATGGATTTCCTGTTAATGAAGAATATTTTAGTTGGCTTCCAAAAATAATATTTAATAATTTGCATTATAGTTCAGCACATTATATGGGGGGCTCTTTAACACCATTAGTAGGGCAAGTTTATGTTCCTCTGTTTTTAATTGAATCTATGACAAATATGATTGGATATTTTGTGCTAGCTTTTGTTTTTGGGAAATTATTTAGAAATTATACTGAACTTGGAGATTTAGCTTTTGGTTATTTAATTTGGTATGGATTGACTCGAGTTGCAATGGAGCCTTTAAGAGATACGTCGTTTAATATGGGTAACGACGGATATTGGAGCTGGTTTTGGAGTATCATTTTCGTTGTCGTTGGCGTATTACTAATTTGTCTAAATCATATAATTAGATATGCAATTAGAGTTAAAAATAATACTCAAAAATATAGTGTAAATTATAAGAAAAGTTCATTGATTTGGTTAACCTCAATTTTGTTAATTTCTGTCTCAATGATTGTGATTGGCAGTGTTTTTATGTCAACTTCGCCTGTAACTCAAACCCTTGCTTTTACAAAATATACTGATGGTTTGATTATACTTTTCATGGGAATTGCCTTAGTATTATCGATAAGCATTCCAATTACATATCTTATTGGAGAATCAAAACATGATAAACTTTGCCAAGAAAAAGAAATATAATGTCATTCTTTTTGATATGGATGGTACTACCGCTGATAGTGATAAGGTGATCATCGATACTTTTAATGATCTTTATGATTTATATAAAAATGGTCAACGAAAAACCACAGAAGAGATGATCTATTTTTCAGGTCCTCCAATCAGAGTTACTCTGAAGAAAGAATTTCCTGAACTCGATCAAAAGTTCATATTAGATGAATTTCATCGCATTTCTGAATCGTATTATGAAAAAGATATAAAACCATTTCCCTATATGCGAGAAGAACTATTAAAACTAAAGCAAGAAGGATTTAAGTTAGGAATTGTTACTAACAAAATGCATCATCTAGCAGTTGAAGTATTAAAAATTATTAAACTTGATGACTTAATGGATTATGTAATAGGTTTTGGTGACACAAAAACTTCGAAACCTAATCCTGAAGGAATATTCCTTGCCATGTATAAATTTAAAGAATATAACCTGAAAAAAGTATTATATGTTGGAGATAATGGTATCGATTTTGATACAGCCAAGAATGCAAAAGTTGATTGTTGTTTAGTTAATTGGGGTCCAAGGAAAATTGACCCTTCAATAAAACCTAAATTTTTCATCTCATCGTTTAAAGATTTAAGGAGCCATTTGTATGAACAAAATATATGATTGTTTAATTATTGGATGTGGTCCAGCAGGGATTGGAGCGGCAATAGCACTTAAAAAAGCAAATATTGATGTCGCTATAATCGATGGAACTGCACCGGGTGGGAAAGTTAATATAGCTCCTAGAGTTGATAATTATCCTGGCTTTACAAAAATACCTGGTCCAGATTTAGCTTATGAACTTTATAAAAGGTTAAAAGCATCTAACACATTATTAATTAAAGACATGGTAAATTCTTTGATCAAAAATGATAATTTCATATTAAAATGCGAAAATGATACTTATTTTTCAAAAACAGTTATTCTTGCGAGCGGAACCAAAGAAAGAAAACTGGGCTTAGAAAAGGAAGATGAATTGTTAGGACACGGAGTTTCTTATTGTGCGATTTGCGATGGTCATTTCTTCAAACAAAAAGACATCTTAGTCGTTGGTGGTGGGAATTCCGCTCTTAAGGAAGCAATTTACTTATCAAATCTCGTTAATCATCTAACCTTAATTCATAGAAGAAATGAATTTCGTGGAAATGAAAAATTGGTTGAAGAGTTGAGAAATAAATCAAATGTCTCAATTTTAACGCCTTATATTCCTATACAAATCTTAGGTAATGAGATGGTTACGGGTGTAATTATTCAAAATGTTGAGACTAAAGAAAATATGGAAATTAAGGTTGATGGCTTGTTCCCTCTAGTTGGACAAATTCCAAATACTAATTATATTGATATACCCAATGTAAAAGATGAATGGAATACCGTTCCTGTTGATAAAAGCATGATGACCTCTTGTAGCGGGTTATTTGCTGCTGGAGATATATTGCCGAGAAATATAAGACAAATTTATCTTGCTGAGCATGATGGTATGGTTGCTGCAAAATCTGTAGTGGAGTTTTTAAATAAATGATCAACCAACAATCATTTACTAGAGATGTTAAAGAAGAATTAAGTTTAAATACGTACGAGAGTATTGATAGACTTAAAGCCTTACTTTCTGCATATATTAAAATTAATGGAGTTATTGTTTTTCGAAATAAAAAAACTTTATTAACCCTTTCAACCGAAAATGCAAAAATAGCAAAATTTATTTATCAATCTTTAACATCAACATATTCAGCAGAAATTCACTTAAATTTTAAGAAAAAACGTAACTCAAAGAAAAATATATATATTGTCTCAATTGAATCAAAAGTGGATGAAATACTTAGCGACTTGAATATCGATTTTTTAGAAGGGAAAATTCCTAAAAATATTGTTTTTAATGACGATAGTATTTCAGGCTACTTAGCAGGTGCATTTTTATCTAGTGGCAGCGTAAATTCTCCTGAGACAAGTAATTATCATTTAGAAATAGCATTATCAAATGAGAATTTTGCTAAGTGGTTGTGCAAATTATTTCCTAGATATAAAAATAGTAATTTAACACCAAAATTGATAAAAAGGCGTGAGAAATACGTAGTTTATTTTAAAAAAAGCGATCAAATTGCCGTCTTTTTAATTATGATTGGAGCAGTGAATTCTTGTATGGATTTTGAGACATTTAGAACTACAAGGGACTTCACTAATTCTAATAATAGAACATTAAATTTAGATACCGCAAACATGTCCAAAATCATTAAAACTGGCAAACGTCAATGTAAGGAAATAAATGTAATAAATTCTAAGTTAGGAATTAAAAATATTAGTAATAAAAAAATAGCAATTTTATGTAATTTACGATTAGAACATGATTCGGCATCTCTTCAAGAACTTACGGATTTAATGAATGAGCAACTTACTAAACCAGTCACGAAAAGCAACATCAATCATTTATTTAGAAAAATTCACGAAATGTATCTGGGGTTAAACAAATGACAATTTATAAGCAATTTGGAATGAGAGTTAAATACCTACGCACTCAAAAAGGAATGTCTCAAGAGGATCTGGCGTTAGAGGCTGGAATTAATAAAAATTATCTATCTGATATAGAGCGTGGCGCGAGAAATCCAACGCTCAAAATTATGCAACAAATCGCTGATGCGTTGAACATAAATTTGGAAGTATTATTTAAGGGGCTATAAGTCTTTTATAGCCTTTTTATTTATTTTTGTTTTACTTTTTCTATAGATATAGTAAACTATATAACGCAGTGAAAAAGGAGGCATATATAATATGTCAGTAAAAGTTGCAATTAATGGATTCGGTCGTATCGGCCGTTTAGCATTTAGACAAATGTTTGGTGCAAAAGGTTATGAAGTCGTTGCTATTAACGATTTAACTTCACCAGCAATGTTGGCTAATTTATTAAAATACGATACAGCTCAAGGCGGTTATGCCGGAGTTTTTGGTGAAAAGAGACACACCGTTTCAAGTAAAGAACCAGTTTTTGCTGAAGATGGCAAAACAGTTAAAGTTCCAGGTAGCATTACCGTTGATGGAAAAGAAATTACCATCTACGCTATGCCAAAAGCTGAAGACTTACCATGGGGAAAACTAGGTGTTGATGTTGTGTTAGAATGCACAGGTTTCTATACATCTAAAGAAAAAGCTATGGCTCACGTCAAAGCTGGTGCAAAGAAAGTTATTATTTCTGCTCCTGCTGGAAAAGATCTCAAAACAATCGTCTTCAATGTCAACCACAAGACATTAACAAAAGAAGACCAAGTTATTAGTGCTGCATCATGCACAACCAACTGCTTAGCACCAATGGCTAATGCATTAAACAAATTCGCTAAGATTCAATCAGGAATTATGACCACAGTTCATGCTTATACTGGTGATCAAATGGTTCTTGATGGACCACATAGAAAAGGCGACTTACGTAGAGCTAGAGCTGCTGCTCAAAACATCGTTCCTAACTCTACTGGTGCCGCAAAAGCTATCGGATTAGTTATTCCAGAATTAAATGGCAAATTAATCGGTAGTGCACAAAGAGTTCCAGTTTGCACTGGTTCAACTACAATCTTAGTTGCAGTTGTTAAAACTCGTAAAGAAGTCACTGTTGATACTATCAATGCCGCTATGAAGAGAGCTTCAAATGCTTCATTCGGTTATACTGAAGAACCATTAGTCTCAAGTGATGTTGTCGGTATGAAATTCGGTTCATTATTCGATGCCACTCAAACAATGGTTACTCCAATGGGACATGGTTTATACCAAGTCCAAGTTGTGTCATGGTATGATAACGAAAATTCATACACCTCACAAATGGTCCGCACCATCAAATACTTTGCAGAACTTGCTTAATTTGGTGCGATAAATTAAAAAAATAAGGCACCTCAATTTGGGGTGCCTATTTAGTAAGAAAGGATAAATATATGCTTACAGTAAAAGAAATGACGGGATTAGAAGGCAAACGTGTTATTGTTAGAGTTGACTTCAATGTCCCACAAAAAAATGGTGTTATCTCAGACGACAACAGAATTGTCGCTGCCTTACCAACCATTAAAGAATTGATTGCTAAAGGCGCTCGTGTTGTTTTAATGTCTCACTTAGGAAAAATCAAACACAAAGAAGCTCCTGAAGTTGTTGAAGAACAAAAACAAAAGAATAATATGGCCCCAGTTGCAAAACGTTTAGGTGAATTATTAAACAAAGAAGTGGTATTTGTCGATACTACACGTGGAGATAAATTATCTAACGCCGTTAATGCTTTAAAAGCTGGCGAAGTATTGTTAATGCAAAACACTCGTTATGAAAAAGGTGAAGAGAAAAACGACCCTGAATTAGCAGCAGAATGGGCTAAATTAGGCGATGCATTCGTCATGGATGCATTTGGAAGTGCTCATAGAGCACACGCTTCAACTTATGGTATTCCTGAAATCTTAAAAGGCGAAGGAAAACAAGTTGCTATGGGTTATTTAGTTGAAAAAGAAGTTTCTTCATTAACTCGTGTTGTTGATGTTAAAAAAGAAAATCACCCATATATTGCCATTTTAGGTGGATTTAAGGTTTCAGATAAAATTAAAGTTATCGAATCATTATTAAAGAAATGCGACAAAGTTATTATTGGTGGTGCTATGGCATATACATTTGCTGTGGCTTTAGGTAAAAAAGTCGGCAGTTCGCCATATGAACCAGATTTTGTTGACTACGCTAAGCGTATGTATGAATCTGGCAAAATTCTTCTTCCAATCGACGCTGTTGTGGCTAACGATTTTGAAAATCCAACTGATATTAAGACAATTGAAGGTGACATTCCTGAAGGATATCAAGGCATGGACATTGGTCCAAAAACCGCTAAATTATACGCTGAAGAGATTGCCTCTGCGAAAACTGTCTTCTGGAACGGGCCAATGGGAGTCTTTGAAAGAGATGAATTTACCGCTGGCACCGTTGCAGTTTGCAAAGCTTGTGCAGAATTAAAAGATGCCTTTACAGTTATCGGTGGTGGAGATAGCGCTTCAGCCGCCAAGAAATTAGGCTTCAAAGAAAAATTCAGTCACGTCTCAACCGGTGGTGGTGCATCATTAGAAATGATTGAAAATGATGGACACTTACCTGGCATTGATGTTTTAGGTTAATAGGTGAAGTTATGAGAAGAAAATTATTATTAGGCAACTGGAAAATGAACAAACTTAACAGTGAAGCAAAAGAATTTGCCATTGCTGCTAAGCCACTAGTTGCTAAAGCAAGAGCTAACAAAATTGATTTAGGTGTTGCTCCTACTTATCTTTCTCTTGCAACTGCAAGAAAATATTCAAGCAAAGCGATGATTGTCGCAGCTCAAAACGTTCATTTTGAAGATCACGGAGCCTTTACTGGCGAAGTTTCAATTCCAATGTTAAAAGAACTCAAAATCAATTGGGTTATTTTAGGACATTCAGAAAGAAGAGCATATGACAATGAAACAAGTGAAAAGTGTAACAAAAAAATGAAAGCACTTATCGCTAACGACATGATTCCAGTCTACTGTGTTGGAGAAACACTTGCTCAATACGAAGCTGGTGAGACAAAAGATGTAGTAAAAGAACAAATTCTAAAAGGATTTGAAGGAATTACAGAAGAACAGGCCAAAAAATTTGTTGTTGCATATGAACCAGTTTGGAGTATTGGAACAGGTAAAAATGCCTCAACTGAAATTGCTCAGGATGTTTGTAAATTCATTAGAAAAACACTTAAGAGCGTTGTTGGTAAATCCGCTAACAAGATTAGAATCTTATATGGTGGAAGCGTTAAACCAGAAAACATTAAAGCATATTTATCTTGCCCAGATGTCGACGGCGCTTTAGTTGGTGGTGCCTCTTTAAAAATCGATTCATACGAAGGATTATTAAATAATATCCTCTAATTAAGGGTTTTTATGAGTATAGGAACTAAAACTTACAACGTAAATAATAATGTATCAAGCCGTAGTTTTTCATTAGCCAAGATTTTCGGCTATATGTTTATTGGTCTACTAATAACAACTGTTGTTGCTTTTGGACTTGGTGCAGCATTAACTTATGGTGTCATAAAGGATAGCCCAGAAGTTGCAAATAGACTCACACCACTAATGATTTGTGCCTCTATTGTGCAATTAGTATTGACTATCATGATCCCATTTGTGTGCTTTAAAAATAATCGTGCCATATTACCAATAGGTCTAGTTTACTGTGTAACTATGGGCGTAATGCTCTCTAGCTTTGTAATCTACATCGATTGGAGAATATTAGCTCTAGCATTCGCTGGATGTACTTTGACTTTCGGGATAATGGCACTAATTGCCACTTTTACTAAAGGAAATCTTTATCCATTAGCGATTATTGGTTTATCTTTACTTTTTGGGGCTGGACTTCTTGTCTTGTTTAACTGGGTATTTATTTTATTTTTCCCAGTACTTTATTCACCCTTTTATTGGGTTGTTGAAGGCATTATGTTCGTGGCCATTATGCTCATCACTATGTATGACATATGGAACATTAATAAAATTGCTGAAAGTGGCGCAATGACCAAAGATTTAGAACTATTCTGTGCATTTAATCTTTATGTTGATTTTATCAATATATTTATAAGAATGGTTTTATTCCTTTTAAGAATTTTTGGTCGTAGATAAAAATATTGAATATTTATAATTAACACGGGCTGAGGCTCGTGTTTTTTATATATTATTCATTATATATACGTACGTGTATGCGTGAAAATTAACAATGAAAACATTTATTAATAAATTATTTTTGAAAAAAGTGAAAAAACATTTGACTATAATTTATCGGAAATGATATTATATCAAAGCGTGCAGTCCTGAGAAGGATAACTATTACGTAGTAATATAGCACGTAACTGATCTTTGAAAACTAAACAGATGTACAACAAACAAACGTCAATTATTTTTTAATTTTTTACAAAACCAGATAATTATTTTGAACTAGAATACAAACATTGAGAGTTTGATCCTGGCTCAGGATGAACGCTGGCGGCGTGCCTAATACATGCAAGTCGAACGAGGTAGCAATACCGAGTGGCGAACGGGTGAGTAACACGTAGGTAACCTGCCCTTAAGCTTGGGATACCCAGAGGAAACTTTGGCTAATACCGGATAACAACAGAGAAGGCATCTTCTTTGCTTGAAAGGCCCTTCACGGGGTCACTTAAGGATGGACCTGCGGCGCATTAGCTAGTTGGTGAGATAACAGCCCACCAAGGCG
>JAKSVI010000017.1 GCA_024408095.1 Bacilli bacterium | reverse complement strand
GAAACCGAACACATCGATTTCGACTTAACAATTTTTGAATAGTTCCTTAATTTATCTAAGGATTTAAGAGAAAGTTCCGCAAAGAGAACTCTTTTTGTCATATAAATCATTTTCTACTTGATTTATTAATAGTTAAATCCCCCATAGTTTTAAATTTTAAACGAATATAAAGTAAATGTATATTTTATTTAATAATTTTCATAAAAATGATATGGTAGTAATGAGGTTTTTAAAATGAAAAAGAAAATTATGATTTTAGGCGGTACAGGCTTTTTAGGTTACTATACTGCTAAATTGGCTCTTGAAAGAGGGTATGAAGTTGCATCTGATTCTTTAGATGACATTAACTTAGAAGGATGGTATCCAAAAGAAATCAAAACATCATTCATTGACGTCTTTAAAGCAAGCGAAGATGAACTAGTTGAATTAATGAAAGGTTATGATTACATGATTTATTCAATTGGCCCTGATGACAGATACACTCCACCAGCACCTGCATATCATTTCTTCCATGATAATTTGGTAGATAATTGTGCTAAAGCTTTCCGCGCTGCAGAAAAAGCGGGTGTTAAAAAGTCAGTAGTTTTTAACTCATATTTTGCTTACTTTGATAGAAGATATCCAGAAATGGAACTCGCAAAGAAACATTTATATATTAGATGCCGTGTTGAACAGGCAAAACTTTTAAATGAACAAAAGAAAAACATGGAAGTCGTAGTACTTGAATTCCCATATATTTTTGGAAAAATGCCAGAAAGAATGCCGATTTGGAAAGATGTTTTCTTAGATAGATATGTTAATGGCAAAAAGACAGTATTTTTCTCAAAAGGCGGTACAACGATGATATCTGTTACACATATTGCCGAAGCTGCTTTAGGTGCTCTTGAATATGGTAAAGATGGAGAAAGATATCCAGTTGGCGATCAAAATAAATCATTCAAATGGATGCTTGAACAAATGAGCAAATATGCTTGTAAGAAAAAGAAGAAAATTTGTACTCCTCCAACATTCCTTTGCGTTATGGGTGCAAAAGCTATTGATAAAAATCATAAAAAGCAAGGCCTTGAACCAGGCTTAGACTATGTTGAAGTTATGAGAAATATTATGTCAAGAGATATGAGCATCGAACCAGAAGTTTTGGATAAAGTTTGTGAAGAGCTTCATATTGGTAGAGGCGGCTTGGAAGAGAGCATCAAAGATACAATGGATAGATGCTATCCTGGTATGTCAATGAAATAGAAAAATATTAAATTTCATAAAAATAACGGCGATTTGCCGTTATTTTTGTATCCATTTAAAAGTATCAGAGATTGTTTCTTTTAATTCACGAGGCTTATAATTCAGGTCTTTTGTAGCCCTAGAATGATCATATAGATAATTCATATGCAAGCACGTCATCGAGTAGGCTGTAAATAATGGTTTTGTTTTGTGAATTTTACTATGGAGTTCCATGAATGGTGCAACGACTTTTATAAGAGTTGCAGGGAAACAATGTTTATAACTTGGTAGGCCTGATATGTCGCTTGCTAAATCAATTAATTTCCTTATCTCAATAGGGTGCCCAGAGAGTATGTAAGAAATCTTAGGATTTTTAACTATTGAAGACATCACAATTCCATTTGCAACATCTCTAACATCAACTAAATCATATCCCCCTGTGACAATAGTGGGTAATTTACCATTCAAAAACTTTTTCATAACAGTATTAATTGGCCCACCATAGTAATCATTTGGTCCTAAAATTGCGGATGGATGAATACTAATTGTTTGCATCTTTTCAGAATTGTAACTTTTAACCAAAGATGATGCACGGGCTTTGCTTTGTCCGTATACGCCTATTACATCTTTTGGATCATATGAATCTGTTTCTGTATTTGGCATTCCTTTTTTATTTTTCTTGATTCCATCAACACTTGACACGTATATAAAGCGTTCAATGCCAGAATTTAAGGCTTCTTCTAATAAATTTTTTGTGCCGTTAACATTAACATTCATCACTCTATCATCATTATGTTTATATATAGATATTAAACCAGCACAATGAATAACAATATTGTGTTCAGCTTTGTTTGTTTCTAAAAATATTTTAATACTAGTTTTGTCTAAAACATTGCCTTCAACAAGCCTTAAATCATGAATGCTATTTAAATCTTGGATATTATCATTGGGCAGTACCAAACCAACGACATTGACATTTGGAATGTTGTTTAGTTCAAGTAGTACGTTTCTGCCTAGATGGCCGGCAATGCCTGTTATATAGTATGTAGTCATATAATGTAAATTTTAATTTGTTTGTTATAATTATATATATAATATGATAGATTTGCATTTACATTTAGACGGTTCCTTGTCGGAGGAAGACTTTAAATACTTAGCTTCTAAACACAATATTGATTTAGGAAGTGACTTTCCTAACAATATATATGTTCCAGAAAATTGTTCATCATTAGAAGAATATCTAGAGCGTTTTGATTTGCCACTAAGATTAATGCAAGATGCGGAAGATATTGAATATGTTGCTTATTCACTTGTAAAGCGTTTGCATCAATTAGGTTATATTTATGCAGAAATTCGTTTTGCTCCTCAATTGCATCTCGAACATGGATTGTCTCAGAAAGATGTAGTGGCTTCCGCCATTAAAGGTTTAGAGCGTGGTTTGTCTCAATGTCCAGGATTTGACGCGAATTTTATTCTTTGTTGTATGAGACAAGCGGAAGAAAAGATCAACATAGAAACTATTGAGGTAGCTAATATTTTTAAAGGAAAAAAAGTTGTTGCTGTCGATTTGGCTGGTCCTGAGAAACTATATGATGCGAACCATTTTATAAATGTCTTCAATTTAGCAAAAAAATATAATCTAAATATGACATTGCACGCCGGAGAAGCAACTGGAAGTGATGAAGTATTAAGAGTCATTGATCTAGGAGCGTCTCGTGTTGGACATGGAGTTCATCTTTCAACTGATTTTTTCACAATGACTAAAATAGCTCAAAAACACATATTTTTTGAGTTTTGTCCAACAAGCAATTTGCAAACAAAATCTTTAAAAAACTATACAGAAGTGCCATTAAAAGTGTTTTTAAATTTCGGTATTCCAGTGACTATTAATAGTGATAATATGACAGTAAGTAACACAAATGTGATGCTTGAAATGAAACGTATGAAAGACACGTTTAATTTATCAAAAGAAGAGGTTTACCAATTGCTTTATAATTCAATTCAAGCAAGTTTTATTACAATAAATAAAAAAATGGAGCTTCTAACGAAACTCCAAAATCGAATACAAAAATTTTATTTAAGTTTCTAAAAGGTAATAATCTAAAAAACCAGTTAAGAGTGGAGTGTGGTATTTCGCCGCATTTTTTGCTTCTAAATAATAGTACCCACTATATTCTGAAGCAATATCTGTAACATCTAGTCCAACGAATTCTTTTACGGTTGTTGCTGGTAAAGAGGACATAAAAGGATTAGCGCGCTCATGCCAATAAGATTCTTTAATTAAAACCTTGTTGCCTGCTGATTTTTCTAATGAATCATTAGTAAATACGCACGCATCTTTAATAACACCATATTCTAAATATTGGGCAGTTGGAACAACGCCACTTCCGTATCCAAAATCTTCACTTCCAGCAACTGATAATCCCCATTTAGTTTTAAATTCTATATATTTTTTATATTGTTCTGGATTTGATTCACTCGCCCAATGATCTTGAATATCAAAATATAAAACATTTTTAGCGTTTGTGTGGCTGATTAGATATGGAGAGAGAATATTTGGTAAAACGTATTGGCAATCGCCACATCCGTTTCTACCAAAAAACAATACGGCTTTTTCTAATGAGTTGATATTATCTTCTAAATAGTTTTCATCAACTTTGAATAGCTTTGATTTTATTATTTTAGAATTTAATGTTTCGTTCACAGTAGTGTACTTTCCAGTAGTAGCATCCTTTTTATAAAAATCTTCACTATAACGTTGTCTCCAAACAACAACACCTTTATCTATAATGTGTAAAACTGGATGAGATTCACGATATTCAAGTCCTAAATTTTTGGTTGCATCACCAGATCCACTATAGTAATCGTATAAATAATTATCTTTTCCTTCAATTCCGTAGACTGGAACATTATATGTTTCAACATAAGCTTTCATTGCGGCTTTTGCTTCGTATGTAGAAATACATCCGCAGTTAGAATATGTGAAGATAATAAAACTTTCAATGTTCGTTCTCCCACCTTCCACATTCATTCTAGATTTGAATTCTTCATAATTAAGATCAATATAATCAGTATCGCAATAAGTTGAATAAGTTAAATTAACTTTTATTTCGGCAGGTGGATTGTTTGAATTTCCACAAGATGGAATTAAAAAAATAAAGGGACAAATTAATAAAGAAATTAATAATTTATTTTTCATGTGTCTATTCTAACATTACAAAATTAATTAGTCTATTTTTCTTTTATTGCTTTCATGAAAAAAAATAGTGAACAATTTCTTTATTTTTCTAAAATTTTTTTCTTCAATATTTTGCAACTGTGAATTTTAACAAAATATTGATTTAATCGAATATTTATTTCTTAATGAAACGTCACAAAAAACTTTGAAAAAATGCATGAAGAAAAAATTTAAAAAAAATGTTTGTATTTTGTAAAATTTTTATATATATTTTTTATCGTAAATTTTATTCAATCTTTTCAGTTTAATTGCGAAAGGTGAGGGCATGAATATGGCGAAAGAAAACTGTATTATCTCTCTTCAAGGTGTGACTAAGGTATTTGACGGCATTACAGTCGTGGATAACTTCAACCTTGATATAACCAAAGGTGAGTTTGTCACCTTCTTGGGTCCATCTGGATGTGGTAAGACCACAACACTTAGAATGATCGCTGGATTTGAAACTCCAACATCTGGATCTATTCTTCTTAATGGCGAGGACATTGTTAAAATTCCTCCTCATAAAAGACCAATTAACACCGTATTTCAAAGATATGCTTTATTTCCATACTTAGACGTTTATGATAATGTCGCTTTTGGTTTGAAATTAAAAAAAGTACCAGTAACTCAAACCAAGAAAAATGGCAAAATCGTTACTAAAATGATGCATTTAAGTAAAGAGGAAATTGATAAACGCGTTATGCACGCGTTAAAAATAGTAGATTTAGAGGACTTAGAAAATCGTGACATCTCTACGCTTTCAGGTGGCCAACAACAGCGTGTCGCTATTGCTAGAGCCATCGTTAATGAGCCTGAAATTTTATTATTAGATGAACCTCTTGGCGCATTAGACTTAAAAATGAGAAAAGAAATGCAACTTGAATTAAAAGAGATGCATAAAAAATTAGGTATCACGTTTATTTATGTTACCCACGATCAAGAAGAAGCTTTAACCATGAGTGATACAATCGTGATTATGAAATCTGGCGAAATTCAACAAGTTGGCACGCCAATAGATATATATAATGAGCCAAAAACAGCCTATGTGGCTAATTTTATTGGTGAGTCCAATATTTATAACGCTACAATTGTTGGCAAAAAGAAGGTTAGATTCTTGAATCATGTTTTTGATTGTGATGATGACTTTGAAATCAATAAAAAAGTTGATGTTGTAGTGCGACCTGAAGATGTTAATATTTCTCTTGTAAAAGATGATAAAAAAGAAGGTTTATTAACTGGTGTAATTACCTCAAAAATATTTAAAGGAATTCACTATGAGTATCTTATTGAAATTGGCAAAAGTGAAGTTGTCGTTCAAACCACTAAAAATAGGGAAATTGGCGAAACTGTCTCAATCGATGTCGATCCAGAAAATATACAAATTATGGAAAAAGAAGTTACTACTAATATTTTCCCAGAAGCGTATATTAACAAGAACAACAAAATTATCATTTCTGATGCCGAATTTGATGCAAATCTCACACAACTTCTTCCAAATTCATCTTTAGATTTTGATGGATATCTAGTCTCAAAAGATGGCAAAAAGTATGATTTAAATGATGCGGATGTTCTCGTTGAAATCGGTTTAAATGATATTGAAATTACCGATGGTCATGATAACGGAAATGTTAACGGTATGATTGTTTCTTCTGTTTATAAAGGAGACCATTATCAAGTAATTGTCAGAACTGAAGAAGAAGAAGACTTTATTGTCGATACATTATATACATGGAATGATGGAGATTTGGTCTCTGTTATTGTCAAACCATCCAATATTAAGCTTACATTAAAAGGTAGTATTGAAAAATATGAAATCTAATGCTGAGAAAAGGAAACAAAAGAGGTTAAATCTTTCAAGGAAATACTTAGGCATTCCTTATGCTCTTTTCCTTATTCTTTTCATCATTATTCCTATTTTAATTATTATTGCTTATGCTTTCACATATGAATATTTAGATCCAAACACAGGCGAAACAATTATTAAACTGAGCGGACAAGCATTTCTTAACTTTTTTACCTCAAAAAGCAAATTAAATGTTTTGTTGGTTTCGTTATTTGTTGCTTTACAAACTACCATGATTTGTTTGATTATTGGATATCCACTCGCATACTTTTTAGCGGATAAAAAAGTTAATAAAAATGCTGTTTTAATAACTTTGTTTGTTGCCCCAATGTGGATTAACTTTGTTTTACGTACTGGTGCTACACGTGATTTATTGACCTGGATGGGCATAAATGGTGGAACGCATCCTTATTTAGCTACTTTGATTGGTATGGTTCAAAACTATTTGCCGTTTGTTATTCTTCCACTGTACACAACAATGTTGAAATTGGATAAAAGTCAAATTGAAGCCGCTAGAGATTTAGGCGCTAATTCTTTCCAAGTTTTTACTAAAAACATCGTTAGACAATCTGTTCCGGGCATTATTTCAGCATTTACTATGACATTTATGCCGACAATGTCTAGTTATGTCATTTCAGATACTTTATCAGAAGGCAAAATTACATTATTTGGCAATTATATAAACCTAGAATTTTCCAATAAAGCATGGAATGATGGTTCTTTTATGGCTTTGATTATGCTTATTATCATCGCTATTACAGTCTTTCTTACGAGAAATAGTGATAAGGAAGAAAGGACTGGTGGATTATGGTAAAGAAAATCTTTGGCCAAGTTTACATTTGGCTTGTCCTTTTACTAATGTATCTTCCAATTCTTGTTTTGATAGTGTTTTCTTTCACTGAAGCCACTAATGTTGGACAATGGACTGGATTCACATTTAATCTATATCCTCGTTTATTCCAAAATGAACAAATAATGGTGGCTTTGGGCAATACAATTTTAATTGCTCTTATTAGCTCCGCTATTTCAGTATTTTTAGGAACTTTAGGTGCAATTGGAGCTTTTTATAGCAAAAGAAGAGTAAGAAAAGCTTATGATTTGGCGACTCAAATTCCGATTGTAAACGCTGAAATCGTTATTGCTTTCTCATTAACTGTTATGTTTGTTTTCTTGGGACAATATGTGTTTAGAGCTTATTTATTCAGTTTCTGGACATTAATTATTGGCCACGTTGTTTTAACGATTCCATTTGTGTATATCTCTGTTAAGCCAAGACTTGAACAAATGGATCCATCTTTATATGAAGCTGCTCTTGATTTAGGTGCTTCACCATCAAAAGCCTTAAGAAAAGTTATTATTCCAGAAACTTTGCCTGGTATATTGAGCGGATTTTTACTTGCTGTAACTTTATCTTTAGATGATTTTATTGTAACTGCCTTTACTCGTGGTCCAGGCTTATTATCTGAGGATAAAATGATTGAAACATTATCTACATTAGTTCAAGCAAAGATTAAAAAAGGTCCAATTCCTGTTGAAATGAGAAGCTTAACAACATTGATTTTCTTATTAGTTGTCGTAGCGGTTATTATCATTTCAATCCACAGATATAGAAAAGCAAAAGCAATCTCCAATAAAAGAAGGAGGATGCTATTAAAATGAAAAAGAAAAATATTTTAATTCCAATATCTTTATCTATATTGCTTTTAGGTTTATCAGGATGTAGTAAGAATGATTCTAACACTATTGTTTTACGTATCTTAAATATGGAAGATTACATTTATGTAAATGATCCAACAAACGGATATGATGAACCAAATGTTTATGATGAGCAATTCATTGAATATGTGAGAAATGATGAATATTATGGCCCATTATTTGAAGGCAAAAAGATATCTGTTGTTTATGACACGACCGACACAAACGAAACTTTATATAGTTCATTACAAACTGGAAAAGCATATTATGACTTAATTTGTCCAAGTGATTATATGATTCAAAAACTTGTAAGTTTTGATATGATTTTGCCATTAGAAAAGGAACTAATTCCTAACTATTATGGCGAGGGAAGCTTTGCTTCTGATTATCTAAAAGATATTATGGATAGCATCACTTCAAGAAGCTATAAAAAACAAGAGGATTTATCCGTTGGTGATTTTGCTGTTGGATATATGTGGGGAACATTAGGCTTATTATTTAACCCAGAATATCCAGGCTTCTCTAAAGATGCTAATCCATTTAACGATATGCAACAATGGCATACACTTTGGACTCAACCATATAAAGGAACATTTTCTATTAAAGATTCAATGAGAGATACCTATGCCGTTGGCATTATGGAAACCTTCAAAGATGAATTAGAAAATGCCAAAAAACAATATGATGAGGGTGAAATCGATAAAGTTAAATATAATGAAATTTTAACTGAAATATTCAATAGATGCGACGAAGCTTCTGCTAAGAAGGTTCAAGTGTCTCTAGAAAGCCTCAAAGCCAATGCTTTTGGTCTTGAAGTTGATAGTGGCAAACAAGATATTGTCACTGGAAAAATTGGTCTTAATCTAGCTTGGAGCGGAGATGCTGTTTATTCCATGGATCAGGCAGAAGATCCTGAACAAGTGAGTAATCCTTTTGAACTTTATTACGCCATTCCAGAAATTGGTAGTAATATTTGGTTTGATGCTTGGGTTATGCCAAGTACTTCTAGAACTGAAGACCAAAAACTCTTAGCCCATGCCTTTCTTAATTTCTTATGCGACCCAAATTATGCCGCTAAAAATATGGATTATACAGGATATACATCTTTTATCGGTGGAGATGATATTCTTGAATTAGTTAGAGACTGGTACGATTATCGAACATACGAGGTTTATGGTGGCGGAGATGATGATAATACGTATTCTTTATTTTATAAAGATCCATTAGATGAGCAATTATATGAAGTTTCATATGATGATTGTCATTTTGAGATTGATTCAGACCCTGATTATGATAATGTTACCTTATATTACGATAAAGATGAAATAGCAGATTATGATGATGAAGGTAATTTAATTAATGCTGAAACCGACTTACCTTTAGAATTGGAAGATTTATATATTCTTGAATCAACTGATGAAGAAACTGGTGAAGAGGTTGTTCAAACTTATAATCAACGTTTAATTTTGCCCGATGAAATAGAAGAAGTAAATTTAAAATACTTCTTTGAAGGAACACTAACTGAATACGAAGAAGAATCAGATTATATTTTCTATTCTGATTGTTATTTGCCTTTCAAAAGTGAAGATGGCAATATTTCGGTCGGCAGACAGTTCTTCTGCCAATATCCTGATGAGGAAACAATCACACGATGTGCCGTTATGAAAGATTATCGTGAAAACAATAACAACATCATGAAAATGTGGGAAGAATTCAAAAGCGATCCTCTTCCTCTTTGGGCTATCATTTTATTTGCAGTTGAAGGTGCAATTATTTTAGGAGTTGTAGCATTATACTTTATTAATAAAGGAAGAAAAAAATATATTCGAAAGAAAAGAAAATTAAACAAGGCTAGTAAATAATAATTTACGACTTGTAAAGAAAAATATGTAAGTGATATAATAAACCTCGCTATGTGGTTCCTTAGCCAAGCTGGTAAGGCAATTGACTGCAACTCAATGAGCATCGGTTCAAATCCGGTAGGAACCTCCAAAACATAGCAACTTACATTAAGTAGGCTTTGACCTATGCGCCAGTAGCTCAGTTGGATAGAGTATTAGACTACGAATCTAAGGGTCACGAGTTCGAATCTTGTCTGGCGCGCCATTATTCGGGACGTAGCGTAGCTTGGTATCGCGTCTGCTTTGGGAGCAGAAGGTCGCAGGTTCAAATCCTGTCGTCCCGACCATTAGTTAAACTGAGGCACTTTTTCCTCAAAAAGGTGCTTTTTTGTTACTTTTTTTAGCAAAAATCATTATTTTTCAATTTTTTGCTTTTATCATTTTGAACATTTTCTGAGCACTTAAAAAACAGCTTAAACAGGTATTAAATCCTCTCACCCCTGGTTATGAAATCTTAGTTTTTATCATATAAAAGGCATTTTTATTATTTCTAATTGTAGTGTTCGTATCCTGCAATCCTTGGTTTAAAAATTCCATCGCTTGAAACATTGCATAGGATTTGCATTATTTTTAAAATTCCGATGGAGTATATTACAAATTTGGCCGTAGTTAAAAATATTTATGATATTCCTATTAAAAGAAAAATAATTGTAAAAATGAAATAATTTCTAAAATTACCAAGAACTTATTTATACATAAATAGAAATTTCAATGTGTAAAAAAGTGTAAAAAAATATTTACAACAATAATATCATTTAGTACTATATTTTCGAGGTAAAACATTATGGGTGAAGCTGTTTCAAAATATTATACATTTTATTTAAGAGGTCAGTATCTTACTGCTCAAAACAAGCCCGTTGGACATCGTAGAGCATTGGATGAATATTTTAAAGCTCTTGAAATAAAAGAATGCCAACAAATATACCGTGCAATCCTAAATGCATATGTAAAGTTAAATGATATTGATAACACTATTAAATATGCTGAAAAAGCTTTTGAATTTGGTGATGTTCGTGCAATGCATCTTTTAGGAAATATTTATTATCAAGAACAATTTAATAAACTGGATTTTGATGCTGCGTTTGATTGTTTTCAAAAATGTATAGAAAAAAAGTATGTTCCTGCTTATGTAAGCATGGCCAAGATGTATCTAAATGGCCAACATGTAGAGAAAAGCGAAGAAAAGTATCTTGAGTTACTAAACGAAGCTTTGAAAATTAAAAACAACGGCAATGTTGGAGAAGCCTTAGAGGAGCTTGGAGTATATTATTACTCAAAGAAGGATTTTATATCCGCTGTTAAGTACTTTGAAAAAAGTGTTGCACATGGTTGGATTCATTCAAACTTCCATTTAGCAATTTGCTATAAAAATGGTGATGGTGTCAAAAAAGACTATGACAAATATGTTGAGCATCTATTAAATTGCTATTGTAAGGAAACATACGGAGAACTCGCTTTATTATTTTCGAATAATGAATTAGTTGATGGTGACAACTTTATTTTTGAAACCTCAATATATTATTTAGCCAATACAGGTGATGCAGCGGGGGCAATTGTCTTAGCAGGAATTTATGCAAGCAAAAACCCATGTGATGAAAAACTCGTCAACTATTGGCTAGAGAAAGGATTTTCATCTGCTGCTTCTGGCAATGGATTGAAGGGTAATCAAATTGAAGCAATTAAAGCATGTGTGGATCCTCAATTCCATAAGACAATTGATGATATGGCACAAAAGTACTTAAAAATGAGGAGGTACGATGCTTAATGAATATGCAATTTTCAATTACAGAATTGTCTAATTTAACAAAGAAAACAAGACCAACTTTGTATAAATATATTAGCTCTTACGAAGAAGGAAAATTAGACGAAATTCCTTATAGTTTTATACAACTATTCAATTTACTGAATAAACCAAATGTTACAAATAGGGAAGTTATAAAGTTTTGCGAAAATACTTTTTGCGAGACAACAACGAATCAAGAACTAAATGAAGTTCTGACATTAATTAAAGAAAATTCAAATACATTAGATTTAGGAAAAATTAAAGAATTCATTTTGGAGGAAATTAAAAATGGAAAATAGTATTATCACAGTACACACAGAAAAAGATTTATTTAATTACATTCAGTTTATTAGACTTTCAAAAGCAAAAGAATTGAACGATCTTAAAATTGAAAGTAACAAATCAAAAGATGGAGAATCATTTAAAAATTTCTTTAAAAAAATTAATAATAAAATTGGAAAATATGAGGAAAAAGATACATCAATCGATGAGTCTATTTCCAGATTAAAAAGTAATGTTCCTAATCTAATGAGTGAAGAAGATGCAAAGGGTTCCTTATTATCGCTTTTTGCAGAAGACAAAAACGGAGTAACAAAATTACTATTTGCAATTAAAGTTGCATTAGATCATGAATATGAATACAAATATGAAAAAGAAGGACTAGAAGCTGCATCAACTTTTCTATTTAATGATTCATTGAAATTAAAATTGATTAAAAATGAATTAGAAAATTGTTATAAGGACATTGCCGGCAAATCTCTTACTAATGTGCAAAAAGGAGCATTAGCCGCAATTATTGTTTCTTCTTTAGCAATATCTGTTATTGTACCTGCAGCTGGAATTACTGGTGTTTCTCAAGCTGGTACTGTCTTAGCTGCTAAAGGTTTTGGTGATTTGATTCTTGGTACAACAAGTTCGTTAATTTTTGCAGCAGCAATTGTTGGTGGTTCATATTACGCTATGGAATTACACAATAGGGAAGCTGTTCGTAAAGCGTTTAAAAAAGCTACTTTAGAAGAGCAAAGCGTTTATTTAGCAATACAATGTATGATTGTTAAACAATTAAGAAAATCATTAAGTGATCGTGAGTTTAAAGAAGAATTAGATTCAATTCTGAAATCTCTAAGTACATTAAAATCCGATTTGGATTATTTCTTGTTTGTTGAAAGAGAAGATGTTTCTTTAAACAAGAGCAAGTTGAATGCGTTCCACGAATTCGATAAAAAGTTAACTGACATTTTATTCTAATTAAATAATTAGGAAGTTAGCTGGTTTTACAAGCTTTTTACAAGCTATTTTAGGTGCACCTTTTGCAGGCAATTATGGAGGAAAAAATATGACAAATTATATGGATGAATTATCATTAAAAGAGAGTGAATTACCCTCCGTTTATATCAATGAACTTGTTCAATATTTATCTGATATGTATTCTCAGTTAATTAATAATAATGTTCCATTGTCTACATTTCCTTCTGTGATGCTATGGGGACAACCTGGTGTTGGAAAATCTCAGGCCATTAAACAAATAGCTAACAGAATTACTGAATCAACTAAAAAAAGAGTGGTCGTGACCGATGTTCGATTACTCCTATTTAACCCCATTGATTTAAGAGGAATCCCGGTAGCAGATAAAGAAAAAAATAATGCAATATGGTTAAAACCATATATCTTCCAAATGTCAGATGATAAAGATGTTATTAATATTTTGTTTTTGGATGAAATTACAGCAGCACCTCAATCAGTTCAAGCTGCTGCTTATCAAATTACATTAGATAGAACCATTGGAGAACACAAGTTGCCACCTAATACAATTGTTATTTCTGCCGGTAATAGAATGAGTGATAAATCTGTTGCAAATAAAATGCCAAAGGCTTTAGCGAACCGTTTATTACATTTTGAAATTGAATCAGATTTTGATAATTGGAAAAGCTGGGCAATTCAAAACAATATTAATAAAAAAGTTATTGGATTTCTTTCTTTTAAACCTGAGTTATTAAACTGCTTTGATCCTAAAAAAGATTTAACTGCATTCCCTACACCTAGAACATGGGAAATGGTAAGCAATGTTTTAAATTATTGCAATTCTACAGAAGAAAGCACTTTAGCATTTATATCAGGATTGATTGGTAGTGGAACAGCTCTAGAATTCAGATCATGGGTGAATATTTATAACGAATTACCAAAAATGGAAGATATTTTTGCAGGAAACGAAACCAGGGAATTTAAAAATGCTTCTATTTTATATGCATTAACATCATCTATGGTTGAGTATGCTAAAAAAACAAAAACCGATTTAAAAGGAATTGAAAACTCATTAAATTACGCTTTAACTTTCCCTAAAGACTATACCATGCTTCTTTTTGAAGAATACATGATGATAGATAATAAAATTGAGGAGTTTGTTTTAAACAATCCTACTTCTAGACGATGGATATTAGATAATGCTCCTGATTATTTTGAATTACAGAAATGATTAACGATACAAGAAAAATTGAGAAAAAATTTAGAAGAATAAGACTACAGCTATTAACAGTTAATGGTTTTTTCGCTTTGCTGTTGTGCGGAATCAAAATCAAATTAGTTGATTCAATTTCAGATGACAAAAATATAGTTATTGAAACTGATGGAGACACAATTTCTATTTCAAAATATGCCGCCCTCAATTACTCTGATAGGGAATTAAGAATTTTAATAATGCATGAATTAATGCACATAGCTTTAAAACATACTTATAGAACCAGAAAAAGAAATAAAGAAATATTTAATAAAGCTGCTGATATAGTTGTGAATTCGAATTTAATGTACGCTTTAGGAGAAGACAAAGGGCTTTATATTAAGGGTAAAAAACTAGAGCACACTTTGTCTGATGGTAAAGAAGGATACCTTTTTTCAACCGATGAAGTTTATTCTGTTTTGATGAAAGAAAAAGATAAATACAAAAGGGTTCTCGGCACATCAAATGGAACTGTGCCAAACGCCAAAAACACTGACGAAAAAGAAGGTGATACATTAATTGATTTAAAAACATTAGGTTTAACGAGAAATAATCCAGCTGATAATCATGATAAATGGCAAAAAAAGAAAACTAAAAAAGACAATGACAAATTAAATCAGAAGATATGTCAGGCGGCGTATTCTAACGATACAAATAAGGATGCAGCGAATGTTCCTATGGCTATTGAAAGGATGCTAAAAGAACTCAATGAACCAAAGGTTAATTGGCGAGAATTATTGCATTCTTACATCCAAAATGAAATAATTGACTATTCTTTTAATCCGCCAGATAGGAGAATGCAAGATTCAGAATTTATTCTTCCGGATTTTAACGAACCCGATGTAAAAGTAGATAAAATACTTTTCATGGTTGATACTTCTGGTTCAATGAGTGAGGAACAAATTACAGATTGTTTTTCAGAAATTCAGGGTGCAATTAATCAGTTTGATTCACATTTGCGAGGTCAAATAGGTTTTTTTGATACCGAAATTAAAGCAATATACGACTTTGATCAGTACACAGATTTGTCCGAAATACTACCAACAGGTGGTGGTGGAACCGATTTCAATTGTATTTTTTACTATTTAAATCGCTTGTTTAAAGATGAGGATAGACCAAAGACAGTAGTGATTCTAACTGACGGTTATGCTCCTGAAATCATTGTTCATCCAAGATATGAATTTCAATTATTATGGTTAATTAACAACAATGTATCTACACCAAGGCATGGAGAAATAATCCGCATAGAGTAAATTAGTTAAAAACTACTTTCTTTAGTGATAAAATAAAAAAAACAAATAGTTATGAAAAATATTTATACAATAGGCTATGCTACAAAAACAACCGAGATGTTTCTCAATTGTTTAATCAAACACAAAATTAACTGTGTCATTGATGTGAGAAGTTCACCCTATTCAAAAACATTTAGTGAGTATAACAAAGAAAATTTAAAGTCTTTGCTAGCTAAAAATTCAATATCATACTCGAATTTTTCTGAGGAATTTGGAGCCCGCCGTATAGAAGATGATGTGTATGAAAAAACATATGATCAAAATGAACACCCTCAATTACAAGTTTCTTTTAGAAAAGTTCAAGAAAAAGAAAAGTTTCAGAGCGGTTATAAAAGAATACTTAACGGGATTAAAAAGGGATTTAATATATGCTTTCTTTGCAGTGAGAAAAAACCTGAAGATTGCCATAGATTCATAATGGTAGCTTCCTATTTCAAAAATGATGAGATTGATGTTGTTAATATCATTGATGAAGAAACAACGCAATCATACGAAGAAACAATAGCTATTCTCGAAGCGGAAAGAGATAAATTCATAAGAAAAATTAATTCTAAGCATGATGAATATAATTGCGTTTCGCTTTTTGGGGAGAGTTTAGAAACGGATTTTGATATTTGGTTTAAAAATATTTTTAATAAAGAATCAGGACAAAATCCTGCATTACAATTTGGCAATTTAAAAATTGGTTATGTTAAAGGAGAAGAAAAAGATGACTAAAATATATACAATAGGTTCAAACGGGAAGACTCCTAAACAATTTTTTAAATTATTAAAAGAAAATAAGATAGATCTTTTACTTGATATAAGACTCAATAACAAATCCCAATTATCTGGATTTGCTAAAGGTGGAGACGATTTTTTAGGATATTTGGTAAATGAAATTTTGAAGATTAATTATAAACACGATCCTTATTTTGCTCCAACAGAAGAAATTTTAGATAAATATCATAAAGATTCAGATTGGAATTCCTATGTCTGCTCTTTTAATAACATTATTAAACAAAGAAATTTTAAGGAATATTTTTTGAGAAAATATTCTTCATATGAAAGAGTCTGCTTTTTATGTGTAGAAAGCACTCCAGAGCAATGTCATAGACGATTGGTTGCTGAATCAATTAATAAGGAGGTTGTACATTTATGATTATTGATTTTCTTTTATTGGCTTGTTCTTATAAACATGGCGGTCGCTGTGTTGCCGGAATCGATTTAACGAATAAAAAATTAGTTAGGCTTGTTACTGATGAAGATGATGAAACAGGCGCAATCCCAACAAGTGAGTGCAAATGTGGAGGGGGAATGCTACAACAAATGACTGTTTACGAAATAAATGTTTTTCGTGAAGGCAAAAGAAGCGGTGCTCAAAAAGAAAATTATATAGTTAGAAGCGGATTTATTATCAAAGAAGTTAGAAAAGCAAGCTTTGATGAATTAAAGGACTATTTTACTTATCATGTTCCTCCATTTAATTCTGCAGCTCCGTTTCTAACGAGGGACGAATATTATTCATATGCTTATGGAAAAGGTTCTTTAATGCTTTACAATGCTTACGCTATAAGAGGAACCATAGCAAATAACTCTGAAAATAGAGCTAAAGAAAAAGTATCGTTCGATTTATATATCAACAAAGAAAAAAGAACATTTACAGATTATTCTTGTACTGCATCTGGTGACGAATATTATAATAAACAATTTTCTATTGGGAAGGCAGTTATTCTAATTTCTTTACCCCCTGAAGCCACAAACGACATGGAATATGGACGTTATTACAAATTTGTTTCAGCTATAATTCCAAATAACACACCTAAGAACACAAGTTATAAAAACACTTCTAATACTAATTTAGAAGATCTATTTCCATTTTAAGTAAAATTAATTTTACTTTTAAATTTGTAAATTCTATAAAAAATAAGGTTGAATTTATATGTTAACTTCGTTGTGTTCGACCTATTAACTTCGTTGCGCAAAGACATTTGTATAGTATACCGGATTTGAATATAAAATCCGGTTTTATTTATAAAATAATTTTTTACCATAAACCTTTATTTTTCAAACCTGTGATTTATTTTTACGAAACAAACGATTTATCGAGATGCATTTGTGTCAAGATGGTTAGGAGACATAAAAAGACCAACAATAAACCTGCCAGAGTTTTAAAGTGCCATCCTAGTAGTTATAAAGTGTCTTAAAACGCTTTTTATGTTCATGGTAAATTAGTTTACAGAAAAGGCAAAATCTTCTATCCTTTTGCCAAGACTAAAAAAATTGATTTTTGCAAAGCAACCTTTATAATGTTATTAAGATCTAGTAAGATGCTTATTGGATTGTTAGCTGTTATATTTACTTACAAAATTTATGTTAAAAATTGAATCATTAAATAAAAAATATCCAACATTTGAACTCAAAAATGTTTCTTTTGAAATAAAGCCAGGGCAGATAATGGGTTTTATTGGTCGTAATGGAGCGGGAAAAACTACTACTTTAAAAAGCATTATGAATTTAGTCCATTATGATTCAGGTAAAATCACTGCTTTTGGAAAGGATATGAATGAATTTGAGTTAGAAAATAAGCAACGTATCGGCTTTGCTTTGAGCGAACTCAATTACTATCCCAACAAGACAATTCGTCAACTATCAAACGTTACAAAACGTTTTTATAAGAATTTTGATCAAGTCAAGTTTGATGAGATGTGCAAAGTTTTTTCTTTAGATATAGATAAAAAGTTAGACGAATTATCGAGTGGAATGAAAGTAAAATTTTCAGTTGCAATCGCTCTATCTCATCATGCTGAATTATTGATTCTTGATGAACCAACTTCTGGACTAGATCCTGTTAGTAGAAGTGAAGTTCTTGATTTATTTAAACAAATTGTAAAAGATGGACGCCGTTCTATCTTATTTTCTACACATATCACCAGCGATCTAGATAAATGTGCAACTGATATAACCTATATTCGCAATGGAGAAATTATTTTCAGTGGCAAAAAAGAAGAATTCATTGATTCATATTTTTATGTAAATGATGTCACAAAAAACGCAAAACTTTTAAATGAATATATTTCTTATAAAGAGGATGAGAAATCAATTGAAGGCTTGATATTAAAGAGCAAGAAAGAGATATTTGAAAATAACAAAATCACTGCAAAAGTGCCAGATTTAGAACAAATTATGGTATTTTTAGAAAGGAATAAGGATAATGAAAGCTTTAATTTTTAAAGAGTTTAAATTGGCGATGCATCCAATATGCTATATCTTTATTATAGTTTTTCCTTTTATGATACTTATTCCGAATTATCCTCTATCTATTACGTTTATTTATATTTTGGCAACTTACCCTATTTTGTTCTTGGGCGCCAATAAAGGACAGCAAAGTAATGACCTATTATTTTCTACTTTAATGCCTGTTAGAAAAAAAGATATTGTATTAGCTAGATTGATTACTGTATCTTTTATTCAAATTTTTTCAATATTGCTAGCATCCTTATTGCTCCCTTTAGCAAATTTAATATCTAGCAATATTGCTAATGATGTAGCGCAAACTCCAGGCGCTGTAGCCCCATCTGTTCCAGGTTTAACAAGAAATGGATTTTTGTCAATTATTGGATTTGTTTTAGCAGGATATGCTTTATCAGATCTTATATTTTTTCCTATATATTATAAAAAAGGAAAATCAATAGTTGCCTCCTCTATATTAACCATTTTGTTTTTCACGGTTTTTATTTTGGTTTTTACGTTAATCTTGCCTTTAGTTAATGGAATGGAATCATATAAAGGATATCTTTGTGATAATGGAATCCTTCCACAATTGCTTGTCTTTGGTATAGGTGTAATTATTTATATAGGCATTCACTATTTAGTTTATAAAATTGCATCAAGAAATTTGGAAAAAGTTGATTTTTAATCATTTAAACGCGGAATGTAATCTAAATATATTTTGTTTTTTGTTGTTTTATTTCTCTTGTTGTGTAAAAATATTAACGCTGTCTGTAATTAATAATATTAATAGGCAGTAAATAATTTATATAGATGGGCCTGTAGTTCAGTTGGGAGAATACCTGATTTGCATTCAGGGGGTCGAGAGTTCGAGTCTCTTCAGGTCCACCAAATTGGCTGAGTAGCTCAGTTGGCTAGAGCAGAGAGTTCATACCTCTAAGGTCGGCGGTTCAAATCCGTCCTCAGCTACCAAAAAGGACCAGTAGCTCAAAGGAAGAGCCTTCGGCCCATAACCGAATGGTTGCAGTGTCAGGATCTGCCTGGTCCACCAATTATGGAGAATTACCCAAGTGGCTGAAGGGGTCGGTCTTGAAAACCGATAGGGGATGCAAGTCCCGCTAGAGTTCAAATCTCTAATTCTCCGCCAGAATGTTGCCCGGCCAAATTAGACGAGTTAAACATAAACTTAAAGAAATCGGTATTATGCCGATTTTTATTTCTTATAAAACGTTAAAAGATTGATTTTTAGGGAGAAAATGATAGAATTAGAAATGATAAAAATCACCCTAAAATTGTTCTTTACTTTTAGGGAGAAAATAGTATAATTTAAGTAAGGAGAAATCACCCTAAATGAGAAATAGTAATGATTTAGTTAATGAACTTCTTGCTCAAAAGAAAGATCTTGAATTTCAATTAAAAGAAATTAATTTTAAAGGTTATCCAGAAGTAAAAGAAATTAGCGGAAAGAAGTATATATATCTTAGATATAAGAAATACGATCGTTTATCTTCTAAGTATGCTGGAGTTTACACTGAATCTTTTTATAATGATTTAAAAGAATTAGCAAAAAGTGTAAAAGAATTAAATTCCAAATTACGTAGTGTTAAAACAAAATTAGCTAAACTTGGTGTCAATATAGATAATCTTGATTCTAAAGTTTTAATAAATTTAGATTTCATAAGAAATAACTTAAATACGATAATTTACGGTCAAGCAATAGTTGAAGGCGTTAGTGCTACTTTTTTAGATACAGAAGAAATCTTGGAAAAAGGTTCTTGTAAAAATGTTAGTTTTGATGATACATTAACAATTTTAAATTTAAAAAATGCTTGGCAGTATGTTCTTGACGAAGACACAGTTAGAAGAGGAACGACTTTTGATGTGCTGTGCACAATTGCTGGATATGTTAATGATCGACAAATTTCTTATCCAGATCAAATTAGAACGACCAATGTAATAATTGGAGGGTGTTCGTATAGACCTGAAATTCCTACAAAAGAAGGAGTTATTCGAAATATCGATCAAATTTTAAATAGCAAAAATGATGATGTTTCAAAAGCAATTGATTTACTTTGCTATCTTGCAAAAACTCAAGTCTTTAGTAATGGTAATAAAAGAACTGCTCTTATATTTGCGAATACCTATTTAATTAGTCATGGCCTTGGATATATTTCAGTTCCAGATAATTTAGATAAAGAATATAAATTGTTATTAGTAGAATTCTATGAATCAAAAAATAATAAGGTAAAAGACTTTTTACTTAAAAAAGCATTTTTCTCGTTGTGATAGCTTAACTATTAGAGTTCGAACCCTAATAGATTATTTAAAAATAAGTTTAGAAAAATATTTGGAAACACATAAAAATGGCGAAAATGTGTAGTATTTCAGTCCAATGTTGTGAAATCTGTATTATTTCAGTTCACGAAAGACATTACATGTTGCCCCGTCCAAATTAGACGAGTTAAACATAAACTTAAAAAAATCGGTACTAAACCGATTTTTTCTTTAAATTCAGGGTGAAAAAATCTTTTTTAATTTATAAGAAATTCACCATAAAAAAATTTAATTGCATAAAATTCGCGAAAAATATGCAATTAAACTTGACTCAGATTTTTGGCTATATTAATATATAGACATGAAATTTATAAACATTAAAGAACAAGTGTTAAAACTAAATGATCCGCTAATAATTTCGATGATACAAGCAGTTGAGGTTAATAGAGGTAAAACTTTTAACTTACCGTCAAAGATTAAATTGAACCGTTTACATGATTTAAATAAAAGAAGAAGTGTAACTAGTTCAAATGAAATTGAGGGCATTAAAATTGAAAAATATAGAGAAAATGATATTTTGCTAAAACATATGGATCCTGAAACCAAAGAAGAATATTTTTTGTTAGGTTACAACAATGCTTTAGAAAATGTGTTTCAAGTTTATAAATATCAATCTCTTTCTGAATCTTATATCAAAGATTTGCATTATTTTTTATATCAATCAATTACTCCAGAATTTGGTGGTAAATACAAGGTTGAACAAAACTATATTAGAGAATTTGATTCCAAAGGAAATTTAGTTAAAACAGTCTTTATCCCCTCAAAACCAGAAGATGTTGATGATTTAATGGGAAACCTTGTTTATCAATTCAACGAATGCATGAAAGATCCGGATTGTAACAAATTATTAACAATCTTTGTCTTTATTACTGATTTTTTATGTATTCACCCTTTTT
>JAKSVI010000016.1 GCA_024408095.1 Bacilli bacterium | reverse complement strand
CATCAAAAAGAACGGGGATTGGTCCCCGATACTCCCCGTTTAATTTGAAAGGACCCATTTTTTTTAGAAATACTCGCGCACTTTCAATTGGGGTTTGAAGGTGCAAGAAACCAGGTCGGATTTCCGATCTGGTTTTCATTTAAATAATTGAAAACGATCAAGAAGAAAACTTCTGTTCTTTATGAAGTTAGGAATTAGATTCTCATTAAGAAACTTATGCTATGATGATAAAATATTAATTATTCCGATAAATTAGGCGGATGAAGCTGATAGAATTATTGATATAGCAAAAGCACAACAATAAAAAATAATAAAACACTCCTAGAATAGGCAATATACCTTCGGAGTGTTTTTATATATTAATCTAAATGAGCCGCAAATTTAACGCTAACAACGGTTGCTAAAGCGCCATGTGTTCTTTGCATATCAGTATTTGCAGTTAGCATATCAGCAAGAGTGAATTCAACCTCTTTAGCAACTTCTATGATTATATCAACAAATGTTGCAAGAATGTCTGAATATGTATTAACTAATTCAAGAATTTTTTCTAAATTGAGTTGCTGAGCAGCAGCTAGTTCAGTAATTTCTGATAATAAAGCAATAACTGCGCATGGTCTAGTATATACCTCTACTACATATGGATTTATTAAATTCTTTGGTGTGATCAATGTTGCTTTGTATGAGCCTTTCATTAATTTGAAGGTAATTGTTTCATCAAGTTTTTTAATGAAATTTTCTGCTGATTTTAAAGTAAGAAATTTAAAGACTTGATTTTTCGCATCTAAAGGCATGAATTCATAAATACCTTCTCTATCAACAGAAAGTTTTTGTAAAGCTTTTGTTAATACATCAATAATTTTTGTTGGCTTACCTGGATATGCATCTTTAACAATGCTTTCGTAATATTCAGCATTTTTCTCATGTGAGAAATATAATGTATCGCCATATAATGTAAATCCCCATTCTTTTATAGGAACCATACTAACGACATCTTCTTCGCATTTTAAATTAAAAATATTAGTATATGAAGCTAATTTTGCTTCATCTTCTTCAGTGGTAGTTAAAGCTGGGTTAAAGCAATAGAATAATGATTTAATATCTTTATTATTATCGCTCATTTCTTTTCCAACTAAGTTAATGATAGCGCCACCTCTAGAATGTCCTACTCCAAAGAAATATGTTTGGAAGCTATTATCTTTATAATCGGAAATATATTGAATGATATCTTGATAAACTCTATTTGAAGTAGTGGAGAAACCTTTGTGATCTTTTTTATTAATCCAATCAGATGATTCTCCAAAGACGTCTTTATATGATTGAGAGTCATAACCGATATCAAAATTACTTGCCCAACCAGTAGTATTTAAATATCCTACGATTGAACCAAAGAAAAATTGATATTTTTGTCCGTTAATAACGGCTTTATGGTGTCCCAAATATATGCCGCATTTATCGTATTCGTTATCTTTATAGCCAACGCTTATATTGACAATATCGCTCATTCCAATTTGAGTGTAAAACGGAAAAATACTTTCATCGCATTTAGAATATCTGTTATTTAAAAACGTTGTTTTACCATCTTCATAGGTGTCATAAACCATTGATGCTCCTATTTCGGCAATCATAGGATTAAATGTTGGTTTATCATCATAAAGGAAATAACGATAATCCATTGTGATATCAATAGGATTAGTACTTTGTTGTTCAACTATATCAAAATAAGTGGTTTGATATTTGTTGTTGTTTGGATCTGGATCGATGGAATTATATAGTCCATCAAAGTCTGTGTCGAGATAGTTTAATGATGGTGTGATTGATTGATTGCACCCCACTAAACATGTGAGTAAAAATGGAATTAATAGACATAATCGAGCTTTTTTCATATGCTCTCCCCCCTCTTTATTAAAAATAAGTAGCAAAACTACTTATGTTTAATTAATTTAAATTGAACTTTGACTAATTCTTTTCTTATGTTGTTTGATGCTGTAATCCAACAAATAAGAATGAAAACAAATAGCAAAAAGGACAATTCCTTCTGCGATAATACCTGATAATGCTACTAGACTCATAATTTTAAATAAATCCAAATTCAATTTAAAAATATAATACATTTTATAAATATATTTTTCAATTGTTAATACGGTTTAAAAATGTCGCAAAATAAGCAATAAATATACATCATGATATATTGCTTTTTAAAACTTATTTTTAAGCTTCGAATTTTTTATCTAATTGCATAATGGATTCATATGTTTTTAAAATTAATGAACAAATCTCAGATTTCAATGGTAAAATAATTAATAAGATATTTTCAATTAAAACTTAAAAATTGAATTAGTAAATTATTTAAATTAGAGAAGGTTAAATTATGAAAAAGAAGATTCTATTAATATTAAGTGTTATTCCGATGTTAGTTCTATCAAGCTGCAATAGCAAAATAATTAATAATGTAAACAAAATAACTATTAATATGTCTACAGAAACCGCAGAATACTTTGAAAAAAGAGGTTTTGAAGACAAAAAAGCTTTATCAGAAGAAGGTTGGCCCGCCACAAAGAAGGCACTTTTAGAGAGAAAAAACGGTTATGTTCCAATGCCTACGACATATATTGACCAGCAAGGACAAACGCAAAGTTTGATTAAAAATAGCGATTATACTGATAAATGGAATGGTATTGATTGGACATCTGCTTTTGTTCCAAAAACAGGATCTTATGATAAAGTAGTTTTCTATATTCATGGTGGAGCGTACGCATTCGCTTCATATGATGTTCACACAATATTATGTGATAACATTTGTAGTTTAAATTCCGCTCTGGTTATTGCTCCAAATTATGGTCTTGCTCCAGAATGTAATTATAAAAGTGCATTTGAATTTCTAAATAGAGTTTATGACAATATTTTGAATTTAAATTTACCAATCATTATAGGAGGGGATTCCGCTGGAGGAGGATTAGCGACTGCCTATACTCAATATTTAAGAAATAATAATAGAAGAGTTCCAAATAAGACTTTATTAATTTCTCCATGGTTAGATGTAAATTTAACTAATCCCGATATCGTAAACTACGCTGATAAAGATAGAATGCTACATGTTTATGGTTTACAAGAAACTGGCAGATGGTGGAGTGGAGATCAACCAACCTCTTTTGCTGATAAAATCCCCACAACTGACTATAGAATTAGTCCAATTAATGGAGATTTTACTAATTTTCCTGAAACATTAGTATTTGTCTCTAATTGTGAAATTTTTTACCCTGATATAAATAAATTTGTTTCAATTTTGGACACTAAAAACATTAAAACACAAGTAGTGGAACTTAATGGATTCGGCCATGCTCAAGTGGTGAACTGCAATATAAGCGAATACGCAACATTTTTATCTATAATTTCTGATTTTGTAAAATAAATTCATATATTTTTTGATTAAATTCATAATCAAATAATTCTTTTTTTCGTTCACAAAAAAATATAATTGAACAAATTAAGAATAATATTATAAAACATAAATAATTTGAACTTACTATTTTTTATAAATAGTAAATTAGCACTCTCCCCTTGAAAGTGCTTGCTTCTTCTTCTTCTTCTTCTTCTTCTTATAATTATTTTCGAGCGGGTTAGCGTAGGCGCAGGTAGCCAGTGTGCCTATAGCTAACGTGCTCGTTATTTAATTCAAGGTTTAGGTCTCATTCGTTAGAAAAAGAATAAAAATGCATATTATTCTTAAACACAAGAGAAAAACTCCTTGAATGATGAAGAAATTGGGTCATTCTTTTTTGGCTAGAATGTTTCAAGATCTTTATCAAAATATGGTTGAATTTTTCAATCATAAATTTATTCATTATTCTTATTAGCGTGTTGAAGTTAATAAGAAAGAAAGGAGGAAAAATGAATAAATTATTTAAACGTATTTCTGCTGCTATTCTAGGATTTGCTTTAGCGGCGGGAGTTGGCGTTGGAATTGCACAAACTAATGGCGAAGCCATGAAAACTAATGCTTATACTGGTACATTTGTTTTGGCAAAATCCGCAAATGATGTTGCGGTTGGTTCAAAAGTTATTATTGTTGCTTCTGGGTATAATCATGCTATGTCAACAACTCAAAATGGAAATAATAGAGGACAGGAAGAAATAACTAAGAGCTCAGACAAATCAACAATTACAAATCCAAGCAACTCTGTTCAAGTTTTTACTGTTGAAGCTGGTACACAAGCCAATACAAAATCATTTTATACTGGCAGCGGTTATATCTATGCCGCATCCAGTGGCTCTAACTATTTAAAAACTGAAAATAATAAGAGCGATAATTCATCTTGGACAATCTCAATCAATAATGATAGTGGCGTTGCCACGGTTAAGGCACAAGGTACCAATCTTCGCAATGTTTTACAATATAACTCTACCAGTGAAATCTTTTCGTGCTATAGTAGCAGTAGTCAAAAAGGTATCTCTATTTATGTTGAACAAAGTGCTCAACCAACAAAGGGAACGCTTTCTATAGAACCTGTTGACAAGAATGAAATAGCAAAAGGCGCAACTGGCACTTTCTCACACAAAATTACAGGCGGGTCTAAAACTGCATTAAAAGACCAAGCTTGGAGAAGCGATGATACAACTAAGTTAGAATTTACAAATAACGCAACTGGTGAATATAAAGCTAAAGAATTAGGAAGCGTTACTGTATATTTAAGCGGAACAGATGGTGATAATTTTACATATGATGAAGTAAGTTATACTTTAACTGTTGTCACCCCTGAACCTGGAACTAAATATAACCCATATAGTGTTGCAACCGCTTTAACAAAATCAGATGAAGAAGATGTATACACAAAAGGTATTATTTCTTATATTGACGAAGTTAGTGTTAAATACGGCAACGCTACATATTTCATTAGTGATGACGGATCAAGAAATAATGAATTAAAAATTTTTAGAGGTTTATTTTTAGGTGGCGCTAACTTTACTTCAGAAAATCAAATTCAGGTTGGAGATACAGTAGTTGTTTTTGGAGATATTACGACATATCAAGAAACTGCTCAATATAATACAAATAACTACATTGATAGTTTAAGAACACTCCCAAGACTTTCTTTGACACCTGATTCTGTTGAATTAACAAAAGGTTTAAGCACAACAGTAACAGCTAATCCATTAAATTTTGATGAAGGAACTGTTACATATGTTGCAACTTGTAGTGGAGATCCATTAGCAACAGTTACGCATATTGGAAATACATTAACTGTCACTGCTGGATCTGTTACTGGTGAACAAGAATTAACTATTACTGGTTATTCTGATGGCGTTGAACAAGCAGAAGCTGTGCTAACAGTTAAAGTTGTTGAACCATTTCCAACCAAAATATCCAGAACTAAATATACTTCTTTTACTGATGAAATGACATTTGCAGAAGGTGATGGAAGTTTAAAAATTACTTATTCAGATGGCTCTGAACAAACCAAACGTTTAGGTAATCAAGGAGTTCAATTATATATTAATAGTGAAGAAGTTGATGCAAATACATCCGCGGCTCCATATAAAGGTGAAAATAGTGGCAAAATTACTTATACCGAAAATGGTAAAACTGTCGAAACAAGTGCATTTAAAATTACAGTAACTGCTCTACTTGAAATTGTTTCAGTTGATAACGTTCCAGAAACTTTGTTAATTGATCCTGAAAGTGATGAACATTCTGCAGAAGTTGAATTTGCTTACACATCTGAAAAAGGTGAACCAACAGTTTCTGTTACATCAAGTAGTCCAGAAAAATTAATTATTAGTGACTTAGACTATGATTTTGATGAAACAGAAAAATATGGTTTAGGCTCTTTCACAGTTACTGCTGGTACTGTACAAGGACAATTTACTGTTGTTATTGAAGTTACTGCTGGAGGAAGAACTGAGAGTAGAACTTTCTCCGTTACTGTTATTACTGCTCATCCAGAACCAGGTGAAGCCTCTTATGTTAAAGTAACATCAACAAGTAAAATTACATCAGGTAAATATTTAATTGTAGCTGAATGTAATAATGTTGCTTTAAATGGTATGTTAACTGCTGATGCAGCTAATAATGGTGTGAGTGTTACAATTACTGACAATGAAATTGAATCTAATACAGTCACTGATAATGCAGCTTTTACCATTGATGCCGCTGATGGAACAATGCTTGGCGGAAGTGGCTATTATGTATACCATTCAGGAACAAGCAATACACTAAATTACACACAAAATAAATCATCAGCCGGCACAACATTAAGCATCGATAATAATGGTAATTTTGTGTCTGCAGTTGGTAATTATGTTTTAAGATATAACAACGGAACTGGAACTAGTGATAAAAGATTTAGATATTATAAAGGCACTCAAGATTATGTTCAATTATATAAATACACTCAAAGTGGTGGTGAGAAAACTCCATTTGAATTAGTTAAAGACTTTGTTGATAACTATATGATGATGGGTGCTATTCCAACAACTGACAGAAGCGATACAGGTGCTTGTAGAGGGGAAAATGGATATTATCTCACAGCCAAAAAAGCTTGGAACGCTATGGTCGCTTCATATCAAGGCACAGAAAATTTACATGATATTTTCAGAGATAGTTTTGAAGATGCATATGCTAGATACCTTGATTGGGCAAAAGCAAATAATGATAATAATCCATTTGATGGCAATGACACAATTGTATCATCCAACAATTTGTTAAATTCATTAGGACAAAGTAACGATTACATGGTTTTAATTGTTATTATTGGTGGTGTATTAGCGTCATTTGTTACAATGGGTTTTGTATTACATTCTAAGAAGAAAAAACAAATTCATTAATTAAATTGCCCTTTTAATTCCTTTAATCAATTTTTTTGATTAAAGAGATTTATAAGAGTAAGACATGAATTACGCTCTTCATTTTGTTGAGGAGCAATCAAGAAAATTAAGACTATGGGTTTCAATGCCTATAGTCTTTTTGTATTGATATAATCAAGAAAAATAATTACTAGTTACTATTTTAATAGTAAATTACAGGTATCATCTTTCAAGTGAATTCTTGATAATTTCTGTTTCCTTTCTATAATAATAGGTGAAACACAAACGTAGGCATATGTGTGTCACATACCTATGCAATTTACATAACTAATCAATTTAATCATTATTCACTAATTATTGGGTTAGTTATAAAAAAAATAATAAAATCATTCATGATTCTATTTGTAGTAATTAAAGGAACAAGAAAGAAGGAAAAAAAGATGTATAAAATACTCAAATGTATTTCCACAGGAATTTTAGGATTTTCTTTATTAGCAGGTGTTGGCTTATCTGTCAGCGCTACTAATTCTAATAAAGAAACAGAAGCAAAAGGAAAAAGCGATTGGGTTAAGGTGACTGAACTTAATCAATTAGGTGCAGGTGACAAAATTCTAATTGGTACTAATGATGGCTCATCATATCTTAATGAAACTCTATCTAATAAGGGTCATTTTCAGGTAACGCAATTTACTGATGACAATCCAATATCTGATTCGGCACCAGGTGTAATTACACTAGAAGAAGTTCCATCTCAGACAAATTCATATTATTTCCACGGAACTACTGGCTATATTTACGAAACTAAAGGTACATCAGGTGGTGGAGCTATTGGAGATAAAGAAGATGATCGTTATTGGAAATTATCGGACAATACTGGTGAATATCAAACTTTTGCGATGATATACAACACAACTGAAAGTAATTATTTACTATCATTTAATGATAGTTCATTTAGAACCTATACGGATCCAAAAAATGGTGATCCTTTGACACTTTATAAATTTATTGAGAATAAAATAACATCTGTTTCAATAAAGACAAATCCGACTAAAACAACATATTTTGCAGGCGAAAAATTCAATCCTGATGGGCTGATAATTGCAATAACATACGACAGAACGAAAGTTACTGAATGTCCTTATATAGGTAATGAATCACATTTTGAATTTACTCCAAATTTAGATACCGCATTAAATACAAGCGATAAATCAGTAGAAGTTAAATATGATGGCGTTACATCATCCAATAACATCTCTATTAATGTATATGAAGAAGTTGATTATGAACTAACAATGTATCCAAATAACGGAACTGATGTTCCTGTAGTTATTAAAACATCAAAAGTTCCTGATTGTTCGCTAACTTACACAAATCACGCTTTTGTGAGATGGAATACATCCGCGGATGGCTCTGGAACTGATGTCCCTGTAGGTACATTATTAACAGGTCCGAAAACTATATACGCTATTTGGGATAAATCTAATTCTACAAGAGAAGACCCTTACACTGTAGATGAAGCTTTAAATGCAATTGATAAAAAATATAATTTAGATAAAGAACAATATGTTGAAGGAAAAATATGTTCAATAGATGCTTATAATGAAGAAGATCACACTTTAACTTATTGTATAAGCACTGATGGAACAAAAGCAGATAAATATCTACTTAAAATTAAACACGGTAGAAATATCGGAAATACCGATTTTTCAGGTATGGAAGACCTTGATATAGGTGCCGATATAATTATTTTTGGATTTCTCGAAAAAGAAGACTATTCTCATCAATTTAGAGAAAATAGCTACATTGTTAGCATGAAGTTAGTTACTTCCTTTACAGTCAAAAATAATCCAACTAAACTATATTACAATTCAGGAGAAACATTCGATCCTAGTGGTCTGGTAATTACTGCTACTTATGATGATGGAAGTGTTGATGATATTGCCTATTCTAATGATACCGCAGCGAAATTTTCATTCAGTCCTACAAAAATAACTGAATCAGGCAACGTCACTATAACTTATAAAAATAAAACAGCAACAATTGGTGTTTATTTATTAATTGTTACTAATGTAGACAGTGTTGCTTCTGCTCCAACAGAAGTTTATCTTAACGATTCCATTCCTGCTTCTGATGTTATTTTAAATGTTTCTCTTAACGATGGATCAAATAAAACCGTAGAAGCTGATTTGGTATCTTGTGATACATCAACATTAGGAGAAACAACTGCTACTGCAACTTATAATGCTTCAACTGGTAAAAAGACGGCAGATTTTACTATTACGGTTGTTAGTCGACCAGTTTATGATTACGTTACTGATACCTTAACCGTTGAAGATACAGGTGCTACAAGCACAAGTTATGTTAACTGGAGCAATGTCAAAAAAACTTCTGGTGCAGTTTATGCAGGAAATAGTTCAAACCAAACAAATGGATCAATTGGACTTAGACAAGCCGCAGATAAACCCGCTTCCGGTATCATAGTTACATCTTCAAATGGAGTTGCTACGAAAGTTAATGTTTCGTGGAGTTCAACTACCAATAAGAGATTTGTTCGCATTAAAGGGCAAGATGTACCATATACGAGCGTTCAACATGCAGGTGATTTACCAGGTGAAGTTATAGGTGAAATTTCATATGATAGTAAACAAACAGAAACCAAACTTAGCAAAGAATATAAATATATAGCAATTTATTCAACTGATGGCTCTTTAGCGTTAAATAATATATCAATTACCTGGAAAGTTCCTGGGGCAAATAACCCTCTTGTTGAAAATCCAACTTTATCAATAGGAAAAGAAGCAACATTAATGGTGGGTAAAAAATTAATTATTGATGTCACAACTAACCCAGTAGATAGCGATGAAACTCTTCTTCCTTCTACTGGCGATGCCAATATTGTAACTATTAAAGGTTCTTCTAGAAAATTTGAAATTACAGGTGTTAAAGTTGGAGAAACAACCATTACCATTGCCGGAGCAAAAGGTGTATATAAAGCAACTGCAACCATTACAGTTACAGAAGCTGTTAAAACATTTGAAGATAAAGTCTTAACCCCTGATAAATTAGATATAACTTCCTATGAAACAACAGAAACCGCGCATTCTTACGACGGTGTTAATTTCATAACAAAAAATGTAATGAAACAAAATGGTTTTCAATTTAAAAAAGATAGTGGTTATCTTTATAACGATGACTTGCTATACACGAATGGAGTTATTAAATCAATTACTTTAATAATGTCTTCAGGTAATGTTGATACGCCTATTGTTTATGAAGGAACATTAAAAAATCCAACTGAAAACGAAGTATCTGCTTCTCCTTCACATGGTGAATATGATGTTAGAACATATTTATTTAATGGATCATCCACCTTTTTCAGAATTCAATCTTCTTCATCTGCCACATTAAATATAGAAAAAGTTATTATTGAATTAGCGGATTCTGCTGATGAAGTTCTATCAGAAGCTAGACTAGCGGCCAGAACAATTTTAACTAAATTAAATGGTTTGTGTGGAGCTCATGCTTCTGGAACAGTAACACAAGCCCAATGGGATGATTTAAATGAAGCATTAGCGGATCTAAGTTTATCTAGTGATGCCAAAGCATTTTTAAAATCTTCTGAAAGAGTATTATTAGATGATTTATCTCAAGGAAGTGTAGAAATTGGAAACGCTATGGCGCACTATGACGCTTGTGTAGAAAAATTTGGTTTTAAACCAGATATTAATTTAACAAACGCAACTCCATCTTCTTCTCCTATGGTTTCATCATTAGATATTCAATCTTCTAATATCATCGCCCTTATTGCGATAGTTTCTGTTGTTATATTTACTACAGCAGGACTATATTTCTTAATTCGCAAAAGAAAAGAAAATAATTAATAATAGTTAATCGAATTAGCTAAAAGACTGAAATATATTTCAGTCTTTTTGATAACAATGGTTATTTTATTACTATTTACAAGTAAATAACATATAATATACATAAGGGAAAAACATATGAATATTAAAAAATTATTAATTGTTCCAGTCACATTACTCACCTTAATGTTAGGTTGCTCTTTAATCAATAATGAGGATAATACTGTAAAAGTTAACGCTAATGAAGATATATCCTTATTAAATAATATTAATTTAGATAACGAAGAAGACTTAACAGATACCTTTGATTCTTGTTCAATTATGTATGTTGGCAAAAACGTCGCTAAAGATGGTCGAACCATTATCGCAAGAACCGCAGATGGAGCAACTCCTTTAATCTATCACAACACTAAAGTATACGAAAGAAACGCTTTTAAAGATGCAATAATATACGGTATTAATGGTTTCTCATGGCAGATGCCAAGCACCACATATCGATATATTGGCTTCCCTAGATCTCATTCAGTAGGTGTTTCTTATTATTGGGATGTTTCAACCATGAATGAAAATGGAGTAGCAATAAGTGCTACTTTATCATGTTTTGCTAATCCAAACACTGTATTGCAATATGATCCTTTTGTTGTTACTGGTATATCAGAAGATAATATCGCTGGATTATTAGCTGCTACTAGCCAAACCGCTAGAGGCGCTATTGAATATTTAGCTAATGTTATTGATGTGTGTGGTAGTGCAGAAGCTAACGCTATTATGGCTATTGATCAGCAAGAAGCCTGGTATATGGAACTATATACTGGACATCAATATTGTGCTGTTAAATGTCCAGATGATAAAGTTACAACCATCGGTAATGAATTCTTATTAAATACCTTAGTTGAATATAATGATGAGGATATCATTACTTCTCCAAATTTATTTACTTTACCTAAAGAAAAAGGCTTAGCAGTTTATGAAGGTGGTTCTAGCGACAAAAATATGCACTTATTTTATACATACGCTAGACCATTATCTTATACAAATTTAACAGAAAGAATGACTGTCGATGCTTCTCATATGAGAACATGGAGAGGAATTAATTTATTTGCTAAAAACGAAGAAAAGTGTGACTATGTCACAGATAAAAAATTACCTTCATGGTTCACTCCGGCTCATAAATTAGCTAATGAAGATGTATTTAGATATTTTAGAGATAGATTTGAAGATATCTTATTAGATTCAGATCCCAAATATGATATTTTCAGAGAAAATTTATCTTACAACAAGCTCAGATATGTAGGAGTAGAAAATTCATATCAGACTCACATTATTAAAGTTCATCCTAATTTACCAAAATCATTAGCGGTGGAAGCTTGGATAAGCTTTGGGGCTTCAATAGGCTCCCCATTTGTCCCATTTAATAATGCGATGACAGATTTTCCTTTGGAATATACTCACGAAGTTAAAAATTATGGACCAGATGAAATCTCTGCTCAATACATTTATAGAAGAATATCCGCCATTGGATTAGTTCAACCTTTAATGTATTTAAAACCAGTTCAATCATTTTGGTCTATTTGGGAAGATATTTGGAATAAGCAATATTCTTCATGCTTAATTAAAGCAGCTCAATTAATTCAAAATAATCAAACATCAGCCGCTTCATATTATTTGAATGAAGTTTTATATAATATGCAACTAGAAGCGTTATTTGAAGCCAGATATTTATTTAATGATTTATTAACTAGATACATGATTGATCAAAAATCATATAATCCTAATCCACAATTATTTATTCCTAAAACAAATATTATTAAACTTGCAAGAATATATGGTTATACATATTCCTATACTGATACAAGCATTACTTTAACTTACGGTAATGAAGATAGAGTAATTCAAATTACTAACATTTCTGGAATTAATGGCCAACAAGCTACAATACAAGCTGGACCTTTAAGCACTAAAATGGATATCCACATTCAGGCGGGTGAAGTTTATGGAGATGCTTTCATATTAAACGAATTTATCGCTAGTGGACTATTACCGGCGGAAATTATCTATGTTCCATTTACCATTGATGTTGATCCTGCTTTACCATTGGTATTTCTTATTCCATCAATTATTATCTTGGTAGGAGTAGTTGTTATCATCATTATTACTGTCGTAAAAGTTAAAAAAAGTAAGTAGCATATAACGAGGAATTCACATTATGCACAAAAAAATCACAATTATATCAACAATATTTTCGTCCATTTTGTTATTTTCGTGTTTAACAGGTTTTAACGTAAAAAAATCTGTTTCAGAATTACAAATTGGAGAATACGATCCTATTGAACAAGCTTATTTTGCTAAAAAAATAGAAAATGAAGTTGAGTTAGTGAAGGCTAAAAAATGTGTTGTTCCTACCGATGATAAATATAATGACCAATTAACTCGCTCTTTATCTTCCTCATTAATCGGAGATATCGAATCTGTTTGGAATGAATACACTGGTAAAGGAACAACTGTCGCTATTATCGATGACGGATTTGATTATAACCATCCAGAATATATAAGAAGTGATGGCAGTTCAGCTATATTATCTACTAGTAGATATTATTATTGTGATGATTATGGCTATAAGGTATATTATGATAATTATTCTGAAAATCCCGACTGTATAAAAGAAGACTGGGATAGTGATTATGATGAATGGGCCACGCATGGCACTAATACATCAACTACCGCTGCTGCTCCAATGAATAATGGTGGAGGAGTAGGAATAGCCCCAGATGCAAACATTTTAGCCTTAAAAATAGATATGACGTTTGGTGCTATTGAAGCTGCAATTGATTACGCTATATCTCAACAAGTAGATGTTATTAATATGTCATTAGGAGCTTATGCAGAATCATTTTTTGATGGATTTGAAGTTTATCAGAAAGGTTATAGTGGAATAGATACAGAATTAGACTCAATTTGTAAAAAAGCCTATAACGCTGGAATTATTGTGGTTGCCGCAGCTGGAAACGAAGCAACTTATCATAAATCTTATCCTGCATGTAATTATAAAGTTATCGGTGTCGGCGCTATTGGAGAACATACTAAAAAAGGAAACGCTAACAAATTAGCGGAATTCACTAATTATGTAGGTGCTAATCAAACTGGAGAAATTAATGTTGATATTTTATCTCCAGGATATGTTTATACTGCCACTCAATCAGGAAATTCAAAAAGTAGTATTACTCATATATATGATGATACACAAGGAACATCATTTTCTTCCCCAATTGTGGCTGGAGCAGCTTGTTTATGGAAAGAAAAATATCCAAATGGCACCCCAGATGAATTTTTAGATCAACTACAATCTAGTGCAGACGATATTGGAAATTATAAAGATAAAATGGTTCCAGTATCTAATTGGAATTATATGCGCGAAGATGTTGGACCATCTAACATTCAAAATGGTCGATTAAATGTTAAAAAATTGCTTAACGCTGACGATCCATTTTTAAATGTTAGAGAAACAACATTAAACATATCAATAGAAGAAACCAGACAAATTCATGTTGATTCTTATAGTGGCACTCTTTCATATAGTTCAAGTGATAACAAAATCGCATCTGTTGATAATTTAGGAAAAGTAACTGGAGTAGGACAAGGCAATACAAATATCACTGTTACTGCTTCAAAAAATGGTAAGACTGCTACAAAAACAGTATCCGTTAATGTTGCTCCAATTACTGCTGCTACTTCAGTTTCATTTAACCCTAAAGAAATAACATTAAACGTTGGTGAAACATATAATTCAGAAGAATCTATAATCATCACACCAAATAATGCTTCAAGAGTGTTTATGTTTGCTAGTAACGATGATAGCGTTGTTACAGTAGATGAAGAATTAGGAATAGTGACCGCTATTAAAGAAGGCACTACAACTATTGAAGTAGTTCCATTATATGGAACAGGCTATGACACTTTAACTGTGAAAGTTAATAATTTAGTTACATTTGATGGCTTAATCACATTTGGTAGTGATGGAGATGCTCTTATTAATTCTAGCTCTGTAACAGTAAAAGATGATTTAGATAATGAATGGAGCATTGTTACTAAAGGAACAACAAGCTTTACACAAAATAAAAACAATAGTCAAATTGGATCAAGTAATAATCCTGCCTCAGAAGTATCATTTGCCATGAATGTTGGAACAAATGTTACTTTTACTGATGTTATTTTCTCTGTCGGTGGAAATAGTGGTTCAGCAGGCAATATTTCTATTAAAGTTGATTCTAATGAGATAGGAACAGGTAATATTTCTTCTTCTACCGATACTGATGTTAGTAATGAAAAAACAGCAACAGGCACAACGTTAAATATACTTATTTCAGATATTAAAAAAGGTATAAAAATATATTTTATTTCTTATTCATATATGTCTAGTGGAGTAAAGCCAGTAGTCACTGATGTTAGTTTATCTCCAAATTCTTTATCTTTAGATGTTTATAGTAATCCCACAGGAACTTTAGTAGCGAAAGTGAACGGAGCTGACTTATTTGATACAAGTGTCATTTATTCAAGTAATAATGAACAAGTTGCTACAGTTAACGAAAATGGTGTTGTTACCGCTATTAAAGAAGGTTCAGCTATTATTACTGCTACAAGTCATTATGATAAAACTAAATCTGCGACTTGTTCAGTAACAGTAACTGATTCAACGCCTGTTAGTTTGACTAAAATAGAAATTTCCGGATATAAAACATCTTTAGAAGTTAATACAGAATTTATTTTTGGCGGAACAGTCAAAGCTTATTTTAGCGATAACACCAACAAAGATGTCACTTCTTCTGCAACCTTCTCTGGATATAATATGTCTACCCCAGGAAAATATACTGTTACTGTCACTTACACTTTCAGCGCTGTTAGTAAAAATGCAACTTATACATTAACAGTTAAACCATCTGGAGTAATATCTAGTAATTTTACAATTGCTTGGGGAACGCTTGAAGATTCTGAAACATGTAAGAATTTTAACGCCACAAGTGGTTCTATTAATAACCTATTAAGTTTTAAATGCGCAAAAAATAGTTCACAAAATGACCCTGCTTATAATGACAACTCACACGAATTAAGACTTTATTATGGTAGTAGCGGAAATGGTAATAGCATAACCATTACCCCATTAGAGGATTTAAAAATTACCGCATTTACTATAAAATCCAGCACTAATCCAACTGTAAAATATTATGTTGATGAAGGAGATGCTGTATCTACTTCATATACTACTCAGGACCAAAAATATTATTATTCAGCTAATAATTTTGAAGCAAAATCTTCTTTAACTATTCAAAATAAAAACACAACTAATACACAATTTAGAATTTTATATATTGAACTAACTTTTGAAAGCACAATACCAGCTGACAAAATCGTTAATTCTTTAAGCGCTACATATAGCGGAAGTAGTGTATTTATTGGCGATAACTTAGATACTTCAAAAGTTAGTGTTATTGCTTCTTATACAGATAAAAGTAAATATCAAGATGAAAAATTAGATTCAAAAGATTATACATTTTCCGGCTTTTCTAGTGAAATAGCGGGTAAAAAAGTAGTGACCGTTACTTATATTGGAAAATTACAAACGGAACCAACTCCATTAACAACAACCTTTGAAGTCGAGGTTATTTCAGATACGGTAACTGATGTTAAAATTACATGCTCAAAATCATATCATCCAGGTGATACAATATTGAAGGATGATTTAACAGTTACTTTGATTTATAAAAGCGGTAAACAAAGTGTGACAACTGATTATATATTTAATAATGATAATTATATGTTCACATACGCTGATGCGCCTAGCGGAGGCAATATAGGATCAAAACAATTAAGTATCACATTTAATGAAAAAAGTTATAACTTCAATGTCAATGTTTCTAGAACTAATTATCAATCTATATCTGGTAAGACAGTCTCATTAAGTGGTAATAACTTTAAAGAAGCTAGTGGTTTATCTCAATCAAGCGGAACCCCTAGTAATTCAAATATCAAAATAAATAATATCGATTTTACAGTTACAACTAATGCATATTGTTATAACAAAAATAAAACATATTATATTTCATTTGGTAAAAACGAAGGTTCTATAAATAATACAAATGCCTTCGAATCAGATTTAACAGAAATTAAAATTACTGAATTATCTGGTTCTAGAAATGATGGAGTTTTATACATAAGTAAAGATGGCGTTACTTATGAAGAATATTCAGTTTCTAAACTTAATAATGGAGGATATCGATATTTTAAATTTGCTTATACATCCTCAAGCAGTGCATCTGGAGCTTTAGGATATAGCAATATTCAGAGCATTGAATATAAATTATCAGGTCAAGATAACCCTATTAATGTTAGTAATTACATTATGTACGAAGATACAAATAATCAATGTATTACTAAATTAGATATCGCAATTGATCGATTAAATAATATGAGTGAATCTGATAAAAATACATTCTGGACATCTACTAATTATGTCATTTCTTCCGCAAAAGAAAGATTATTAGCGTGGGCAGTCCATCAAGGAAAAGAAATAACATTTAATAATTCTTCCTTTGCTGTTCAATCTAATAATATAAATGCCTTATTAAATAATAGTGATACCAATAGTGCATTATGCATTATTATCATATCTTCAATCTCAGTTTTAACACTTGTTGGATTATCATTCCTATTTAAAAAGAAAAGATATATTAAATAGATCTATATAAAGTAAATAATTATTTATAAAATAATTGAATATATCAGTGTATTTTTAATTATTTTCTATTTTCGAAAATATTCAAATTGTTATTCATTATTTTTTTGTTCGTATAATTTAGAAATACAAGATATTATTAAACTCGGTTAAATTTTATTGACATATATTTCATACTTATAGTATATTGAACGAGTAATTGATTATTTAACTATGTTTAGTAATTAGTTTTTTAATACTGAACTAAATAATCATCGCCCAGAAAGGAGAAATTATTAGATTTAAATCTGGGCTAACATCTAATAATGAAAATATATGAACAAAAAGAAGAAACTAACATTATTTACCGCAACAGTTTTAAGTGCCTTTCTTGTTGCTGGTGGTGCGATTTTAGGTAGTGCAACTTCATCCCTTAACAAAGCTTCTATGGGTTTGGCTTCTGAATATGAGTTGGTTGCAAATAGCAAAAACAAAGTAACGGAAGCTGAAGCTACTGCAGGGGTTAAATTTTTAACCACCAAATTAGGAAACCAAGTTAAATTTAAATTAGGTTCTGCGATAGCCGATCCAGATGGAGGGTTTATAAGATTAGCTGATACAGGTAATTATTTTGAACTTGCAGAAGATTCACCAATCAAAGGCGTTAGCAAAATTTCATTTACTATAAAAGGAAGATATTCACTTGCAATGAGCGTCATTGCTGGTGCTGAATACGGTCATCAAACAATTGAAAAACGTTTCTGCTCCAATGGTGATAACTGGCTCACTTTAACTGACGAAATTGTCTTTAGCTCCCCTGTAAATTATTTAAGATTTGAGAATGTTGATCTTAGATATTTTAGAGTTGACAACATGAAAATTACTTATTCATGTGAAGAGGCTAATGAACGTGATGTTTTAGAATATTCAAGTAATGATATACTTTCGAAGGCAACAGCTGGAGATACAAAATCCATTTTTGATCCAGCTAATAATTATACAGTTGATTTTAAAAACGACGATGTTGGTGCTCCAACAAGTGGTTATGCATTAAAAATAACAGGTGATTCCTCTGCCGATGGTTGGCCAACTGCTTTATTAAATTTAAATCAAGTTTATGATTTTACAAATAAAGGTTTATCTTTCAATGTTAAATTTGTTGATTTATATAAATGGATTTCTATTACATTGTACGATAAGAATTGGAGTGATGTTTCTAAATTTGAAGCAGATATTACAGGTTCTGGATGGCAGAATTACACATTCCCTTATAGCAAATTAGTAAATGGCCTTTTGAAAGAAAAAACTGAGGCAGATTTAGCAAATATCCAATTAATTAAAGTTTGTTTAAATTTTGATGAAAATAAAGGTAGAACACAATCTGTTATTTTAGATGAATTCCATCCTTCCGAAGAAACACAATTTGTTGATTCTAAAATATTAAATCTTGAAAATTACAAGAACCTAGATGTCGGTGAACAAAAGAATAATACATATTCTATTGATTATACTGATTTCGCCGGAGAAAATTCTAATTCATGTAAAAAAGTTACATTTGAAAACATTACTGGCGATTGGGGCATGACAAATACCATTGTATTAAATACAGGAAACGATCAGGTTGATTTCACAAATGGTGTTTTAGAATTTGATTTAAAAGTTTCCAATAATTTAATGTTTGGGAATGGTAATAATAAACATGCCTGGTCATTGAAAGTGTTGTCTGATTGGGGAAGTGGCAAAAAAAGCAGCTGGATAGATATTCATCCAAAAGGAGCGTCAGGCTATACAAATGGTTACACAAATGCTGGATGGTTCCATATAACCGTAGATGTAGCTTCTACATTGGGCGTCTTAGGTGCTGACTCAATTCGTGTTTATTTCGCAATTGGCGGAATTAGCGCTACAAATAAAGCAGATGTCTTTGTTAAATACGACAATATCACATTTACAAAAAACGCTTAATTTGTTAAATCTAAAAACACAACAGGACACGAAATTTTGTGTCCTTTTAATTTATGAGTGACGTTTAAGCGTCGCTCACATAAATCCGCCTGCTACGCGGGCGAGAAATGAAAAAGCGGAAGCGTTACATAAAAATAAAAACTCCTTGTATAATAGACATTGTTCAGTTGCCTTTGTACAGAAAGGAGTACCAATAAACTGTGCTAATAGGACACGAAAATTCGTGTCCTTTTCTTTAATTTTTAAATTTTAATACTATCAAACCATTTTGAATGTTTATTACATTAAAATTCAAAATCTTCAATCTCAGTTTTAACACTTGTTGGATTATCATCCTATTTAAAAAGAAAAGATATATTAAATAGATATATATAAAGTAAACAATTATTACTAAATAATTGAATATATCAGTGTATTATTAACTATTTTCTATTTTCGAAAATATTCAAATTGTTATTCATTATTTTTTTTGTTCGTATAATTTAGAAATACAAGATATTATTAAACTCGGTTAAATTTTATTGACATATATTTCATACTTATAGTATATTGAACGAGTAATTGATTATTTAACTATGTTTAGTAATTAGTTTTTTAATACTGAACTAAATAATCATCGCCCAGAAAGGAGAAATTATTAGATTTAAACCTGGGCTCACATCTAATAATGAAAATATATGAACAAAAAGAAAGGTTTACTTATTGTTTCATTAAGTGCTGTTATTGCATGTGTTGGCGCAATTGCAGCTTTTGGTGGCAATCCAAATTTGTTAAGTAAATCTCAAGCTAATGAAGCTGCTTATTCATTAACTTTTGACAAAAATCACAAGGTTGTTGATTCCCAAATTCTAACCGAAAATGGAAATAACATTTGGGTTAAGGATGGTAAAGTCACTTGGGGAGAAAACTTAACTTTTGCAAAAGGAAGCTACATTCAAAACCTAAGTGCATTAACAGGCATTAAGAGCGTAACTATTGAATTGGTTTCTGGATCTGTGGATGTTATGCATGCTTATAGCGAACCATCAGATTTAACAACTCCTATGTATTTTGATGAGACTGTCACATCAACAAAAACTGTTGAAGTTGATCAAGTTAATGTGCCAAATTACGTAAGAGTTATTTCTACAACTGGTGCAGTAGTTAAAAGTGTTTCAATCAACTATTCTTGTTCCAATGAGACAGAACCAATCGTCGTTGATGATGTCAAATATGAACTTGAAATGGGCCGCACAAAAGGCGAAAACGTATATACTTCTATCGTAAAAGGAGGAATGCTCTCGCCAACATCATTAAAAGTTGTTCCTGATTACGATAAATCTGGAGATGCTGCCTTACAACTTGATATCGCAAAAGATATTGATAAGGATTTGTTGGATGATGATAGGACCATTAGAGCTTTTAGTGTTGACTTAAAGGATGACAATGGCGTTGTTGAAAATAACGATAAATATGGTTTTATGGGCCAATTAGAAACTACAGAAGGCAACACTGGATGGATGAATCCACTTCAATGGAGTGCCGATTTAGGTAATGGTTGGAGAAGGTTCTATTATAATACTGATAATCTTCCAAGCGTAAAAGTAACAACTATTAAAAATTTGAATATTTTCTTTTCAAAATCTAGAAAGAATTCTTCTGGAGATTCATTGAATTATGTTTATGTCGACAATGTTAGACTCTATGAGACAAATATCGCAGATTTAAACAAAATGAAAGTCACAAAATCCCAGGATGCTTTCGATATTACTGGATGTACTGCTGAAGAAAATAAGATTCCTACTGCTGTTAAGTTTGAATTACAAAAACTTTCTGGTGATGCTGTAAGATTCTTCATTGGTAAGAGTTGGTCAGATCATACTTCTTATCAAAAGGTTTTTTCAAATATGTCAACAAGTGAATCTTGGGTAATTGCTAAGGCTTTAACAAATGGTTGGTTTGAAGTTACTATAGATTTATTCAAAGCTTGCAATGATGGCTCAATAACATTAAATGAATTTACATTGTTAGACATAAGAAATGGTGACGGAAATAACGCTACTGTTACTTTGGGCGATTTAAAATTTGTTTATGACTATGATTTTACAATGAACCCAGGTACAGGATATAAATTCACAAATTCATACGATGTGAAAGAAGTTGAAGCCATTACATTTGATTATTATCTCGATACAGAAGATGATACCCTAAATTCCAAATTTATGGTTTTAACAAACGCCGAATATATTGGAGATTTTAGCTTCTTTAATGACGGTCCTAAAGACGAAAACAAACCATACAATGGTATTACTTCTGAAATATTAGATGATGGCTTCGTTCATGTAACTATGAAAATCCATGAGACAAATAGAACATCTGCAAGTTTTAAAACAATTGCTGAATTTCCAAATATTAGTCAGATTAAAGGTGTTCAGGTTCATGGTTCTTGGGGAGCACATCTACCTATTCAAATAAGAAATATTGAAATTGTTAATGGCAAACAAGATTTACTCAAATTACCTAATTTAACTACAAAAGTTTATGCTGACAAACTAGATCATAATCCTCAAGAAATTGTTGAAATTACTAGTGGGGTTAGCGTAACAAAAGATCAAACTGTTTCTGTAAACGGAGGTTTTTCCTGGAAAGTTACAGCCAACGTGAACGAAGAAAGTTGGGATTGGATAGTTTTTGGATTTGAAAACGCTTTAAGCATCGATTCAATCAGTAACTTATCGCTTAAATTTGTCAATGCTTATAAATGGGCAAAAATAAGATTCTTTGATGAAGATTTTAATTTGATTTGCGAACCTGCTGAAACCGATTTTCATTCAAACGATTGGAATTCATTTGGCAAAACTATATTCCATGCTAAAGAAGCCAAATATTTCGGTGTTTGTTTGGACTTTGTGCCAGAAGTAGAAAACGTTGTCTATATCGATGCTTTATATCTTGAATCTTATATTCCTGATGGCGGATATGCTATTCCTGCGAAAAACGACACTTTTATTGACATTCCAACTATTAAAATTAATTCAGGTAAGAAACTTGTAATGAAAATTACTAACATTGTAGATGCTGGTGATGATCTTGGTTTCAGAATTATTCAAGATAGAGAACATACTAATATTGGATATGGCAAATACTGTGTTGAAACTGATTACGAAGTTTGGAATTTTGGTAAGTATGCAGGGAAATGGGATGCGAGCTACACAACAGGATTATCTAGAGTAGTTGTAGAAAATACATCCGTTACTATTACATTTGATTTTAGTTTAATGGGTAAAGGTAGAGATGGTTTAGATTTGCCAACTGATTCTGTGTCATGCATTTATTTTAAAGCAGATATAATGCTTGCTTCTTGTGTCCTTGATTACTGGATAATTTAAGGTCCTTTCAAATTAAACGGGGAGTAGCGGGGACCAATCCAAAATAATGCAAA
>JAKSVI010000015.1 GCA_024408095.1 Bacilli bacterium | reverse complement strand
TTTGCTTATTTTTGTTATATACTTTTATAAATCTTTATAAGATAATAGTTGCATGGAAAAAAGAGAAGGAAAAATTAAAAAATTTTTCAAAGCTATTGGTAGAGCATTAACATCCAAAAAGGCCAGATTAATTTATTGGCCAATATTTTATGCTGTGGCGATCGTTGGCATCTGCATAAGTAGCGGCTTCATTTTTCATAACACTTATTATGTTCAAATATTCGTTTCTGGAACTTCAATGATGCCAACATTAAATGGTTGGTGCGAATATAAACCAGATCAACGAAATATCGTCAATTTTGGTATTGCTGATTGTCACAAAAGTGCTATTGATAATGTAAAAAGATTCGATGTTGTCTTAACATATTACGATTTCGGAGAAAAAGACGAAGTATTTAAGATAAAAAGAATTTGGGGATTGCCTGGTGACACAATATCATTAACACACGATGATAATTCCTACACCTTTAAAGTGACTAGAGGTAATGAGCTTGTTCAAGAATGTGTCTCACCTTATAGTCCTACCAATAACCGTTTATCTTTTTCAACTGGTGATAAAACATTTTCGATTAAAATAAACCCAAACTCTCCCAATTCATTACGCGTGTTTGATTCTGTTGTTTTGGACCAAAATCATTTCTTTGTGATGGGTGATAATTGGACAGGAAGTCAAGACTCATATACATTAGGCAAAAAACCTATTGAGTTACACAACTTATCAGGTGTAGTTGTAGCAATTGAAGGAACAGCCCAAAGAGTAGGGGATTCAAATACTTTACAAAATAAAGTTTATAAGAATCCATTAATTAATTTTTAGGTGTTTATTATGGCGAGTCAGATACATTGGTTTCCAGGGCACATGAAAAAAGCTCTTGTAGAAATCGAAGAAAAAATTAAAACTGTGGATATTGTTATTGAACTTTTGGATGCTAGATGTCCTTTTTCAAGCATAAATGATGATTTAGAAAAAAGGATTCAAAACAAAAAAAAGATAGGAATTATTTCTAAATCTGATTTAGCAGATTCTAAAAGGACATTGTTTTGGCAAGAAGAGTTAAGAAAATCATTTGACGATATTTTAACTGTTGATTTAACGAGAAACAATGCGGGTGACATTATTTCTAAATCCGTTGCAAAATTAGGAACATTAAAACATGAAAAAGATAAGGCTCGCGGTATGAAGCCCCAACCAATAAAAGCCATGATAATTGGCGTTCCAAATGTCGGCAAATCTTCATTGATAAATAGGCTTGCTAAACGTAAGGCTGCAGGCGTACAAAATAAGCCCGGATATACACGGGGGGAACAATGGATAAAAGTGAACAATGATTTCCTGCTTTTAGACACTCCTGGCATCTTACCAATGAATTACGAAAATAGGAAAAAAGCTGCAAATCTCGCCTTAATTGGTTCAATTCGTGAAGAAATTCTTCCAAATTCGGATTTATGTGAGACGCTTTTGGAATACTTAAAAGTAACCTATCCTGACGCCCTAAAAACAAGGTTCGAAATTAATGAAATTTCTAATGCTAATGATGTTCTTTGTAACATAGCAAAAAAGCGCGGTTTATTATCAAACAATGGTGAGCCATCAATTGAAAAGGCAGAGGCAGTTTTATTAAAAGAATTTAAAGATGGGAAGTTAGGTAAAATTTCTCTTGAATAATATGGCGCTAAATTACGAAAAGAAATATTATAAGCTAGGTTATAAATTAATTGCAGGAACAGATGAAGTCGGGAGAGGATGCCTTCTCGGGCCAGTTGTTGCTGGAGCCGTAATTTTACCAAAAAATTTTTCCTGTGAGCTAATCAACGATTCGAAGCAACTTACCGAAAAGCAAAGAGAAGAAGCGTACAAAATAATTACTGAAAACGCAATAAGCTGGGCCGTGGCAGAAGTCTCAGCAGAGGATATAGATAGAATAAATATTCTCAATGCGTCAAGATATGCAATGTTTTTGGCACTTTCGAAATTAAATGTCTCACCAGACTTTATATTAACTGATGCCATGAATATGGAAGGTTTAGCAGTCCCTTACGAAGCTTTAGTACATGGTGATGCAAAAGCCCAATGCATAGCGGCTGCTAGTATATTAGCAAAAGTTACTCGTGATCACATATGTTATGAATTAGATAAACTTTATCCTTTATATAGTATAAGTAAACATAAAGGTTATGGAACAAAAGAACATCTTGAGTTATTGGAACGTTATGGACCAGTTCCGAAACTGTATAGATTTAGCTATGGTCCAGTAAAGAAAATCAAAAAAATTTCACTTTTTTAAAAATAATTTAACAAAATTGACAAAAACTTCCGAACTACTTATATAGGAGGTTTTTTATTTTATGATTAATGGTAAAGATTTGTTAGTTTATTTATCTTATATTTATGAAGGTGACTGGGATAAGATTTATAATAGCATTCAAGCCAGAGATGCAATTAATGTTTCAGAAGATGAAATATTGACTGCAAAAAGCAAAATTTCAAGTAAGTACATCACCATACTGGATGATGAATATCCTTATTATTTAAAACAAATCACTAAACCACCATTTGTGTTGTTTTATTATGGGGATATTTCTTTATTAAGGGATTTAACAAAAAACTTATCTGTAATTGGATCTCGCGACAATACAGAATATGGTTATTCCATCGCCCAAGAGTTAATCCCAAAATTATGTAAGCATTTCAATATAGTGTCTGGAATGGCTCAAGGCATTGACAGGCTTGCTCACTATTTTGCTATGAAGAATGGTGGTAAAACTATTGCGGTACTCGGTTCCGGCGTCGATTATTGTTTCCCATCTAGAAATTGCGATATTTATGAAGATATGAAGAAAAATCACTTAATCTTATCTGAATATCCAAATAATACGCCACCAGATCGAAATCATTTTCCAATTAGAAATAGAATTATTGCAGGTCTTTCTGGTGGAACATTGATTATCGAATCTAAGCTGCGTTCAGGCACAATGATCACCGCAAATTATGCGCTTACTTTTGGTAAAGAAGTAATGTGTGTACCAGCGATGGCAAATAAGGACTCTGGTTGCAATTATTTGATTAAGTATGGAGCAACACTAATCGAAACAGCAGATGACGTCATTTATCAACTCGGCTCTCAAAAAAATTTGAATTTTTCTTAAATAAAAATCTATATTTATTTAATTAAAGATATAAGGAGTTTTAGTGTTGACAATGTCCGATTTAGTGAGTATATTTTTGCCTTGAAAGCGTATTATGAAACTTGTAATTGTTGAATCACCTGCAAAATGTAACACAATCCAAAGATACCTTGGCAATGAATACCTTGTTAAGGCTTCTTTAGGACACATCAGAGACTTATCAACAAAGGGTAAAGGTGGCCTTGGTGTTGATATTGATAATAACTTCACCCCTACATATTCTATTAGTAAGGATAAAGCAAATATTGTTCGTGAACTTCAAAGTCTTGCAAAAAAGGCCGACGAAGTTATTCTTGCAACCGACCCTGATAGAGAAGGGGAAGCCATTGCTTGGCATTTAGCAAATGTTTTAGGATTGGATATTTATAAAAATAAGAGATTAGAGTTTCATGAAATTACACGTGATAGTATTACAAATGCATTATCTAACCCACGTGTAATTGATTTAAATTTAGTCTCATCACAAGAAACGCGCAGAATCATGGATCGCATAATTGGTTTTAAATTATCCAATTTGTTGTATAAAAAAATTAAATCAAGAAGCGCAGGTAGAGTTCAGTCCGCAACGTTAAAAATTATCGCTGATAAGGATAGAGAAATTGCTCAATTTGTTCCAGAAGAATATTGGAATGTCTTAACTTCTATATTAATAAATAATAAGGAATTTAAGCTATCATACAAAGGACCAAAAGGGAAAGAAATTAAAATTAAAAACGAAAAGGAAGCAAAAGCTATTTTTAACGAAATCCCTAGCAAATTACGCGTAATTTCTGTAAAAAAATCAGTTAAAACATTAGAAAGTCATTCTCCATTTAAAACTTCAACATTGCAACAAGAAGCATTTAACAAGTTGAAATTTAAAACAGGAAAAACTCAATTTGTTGCGCAGAGTTTATACGAGGGTATTGAAATCGCAGGCGAGCATGTTGGTTTAATTACCTATATGCGTACAGATAGTATGCGTTTGTCTCCAACATTTATTATGCGTGCAAATAGCTATATTCAAGATACTTTTGGGAAAGAGTATTTAGGTAGAATTAGAAAAGAAAATATCGGAGTTCATGATCAGGATGCTCATGAGGCTATTAGACCAACTTCTAACCACAGAACGCCTGAAAGTGTTAAGCCATATTTAACAACTGATCAATATAATCTTTATAAATTAATATATAATCGTGCTGTTTCCTCACTCATGGCCCCTAAAAAGCAAGAAGTAATTATTATTACTTTAGAAGGAAATGGACATCAATTCACATTAGAAGGGTCAAAGACCTTGTTTAAAGGATTCGAAATTTTATATAAGGATGAAGAAGAAAAAGAATATGATGGTAATTTTCCTCTTGTTCACGAAAATGATGAATTTGATATTTCTAATAAGGAGATTGAACAAAAATTTACGCAACCTCCTACACATTATAGCGAAGCTAAATTAGTTAAAACTATGGAAGAGTTAGGTATTGGCAGACCTTCTACTTATGCTTCGACAATTGATTTAATAAAAAAACGAAAATATGTTGAAGACAAAGGCGGAATTTTGGCAATTACTGAGCAAGGTGGAAAAACTTCCCACGTTTTAGAGAAATATTTTCCTGATTTTGTTGATTCTAAATACACTGCAAATATGGAAACTAGGCTTGATGAAATTGAAGAAGGTCACCTCACGAATTTAAAAATGCTAAAAACTTTTTATAAAAAATTTATGGAAGATTTTGATAAAGCTTGTAAATTAATGTATGTAGATGATGTGGTCTTTGCAGATGGTCTTTGCCCAAAGTGTGGTTCACCTTTAATCTATAGAGAAAGTAAAAACGGTTCTTTTATAGGGTGTTCAAACTATCCGTCTTGCCGATATATTAAAAAAGAAGATAAGGTTCCCCCTGTGGAAACGGGCAAAACATGTCCAAAATGTGGCAAACCTTTAGTTGAAAGGCAAGATAAAAAAGGGCATAAATTTGTTGCTTGTTCCGGATTCCCAAATTGTGATTATATAGAACAAGAGCCACAAGTATATACAGAAGAATCTTATGTTAAAAAATGTCCAAAATGCGGAGGATATTTGGTTAAAAAGAAGGGCAAATACGGATCCTTCTTGGGATGCACAAATTATCCAACATGCAAATATATGGAAAAAATTTATACGAAGAAACGGAAATAAAGTTCCGTTTTTCTTTTATAATTGATAAAATCAATTGTATGAATAAACCCGAAAGAGAATACTTAGATTATTTAAAAAATGTAAGAAATTACTCAGACCAAACAATTGATAGTTACCGGCGAGATATTGATAAATTTTCAAAATTCTTGTTAGAAGAAGATATACTTTTTGACGATGTTTCTGTTCAAATTATTCGTAATTTTTTGAGCGTCGAATTAGCAAACAATATAAGCAAAAGAAGCTGCCGTAGAAGGTTATGCGCACTCAAAAAATATTATGCTTTTATGCTTAAAAAAGGTTATGTAAAAGATAATCCATTTATTTTGATGACATCATTAAAAACTGAGAAAACATTCCCTCATGCTTTATATAAAGATCAAGTTGAAAATTTATTTAAGTTAAACGGTTCTAGAACTGATGAATTTGCCTTAAGAGATCAAGCAATTTTGATGACCCTTTATTACACTGGAATTCGTGCACAGGAATTGGTGAATTTGAGACTTGTTGATGTTGATTTAAGAAACAGAATTTTACGTGTTATTGGCAAGGGAAATAAAGAGAGACTTGTCCCTTTTACTAATGAGTGTCGTGATGCTATTGAATTATATTTAAAACAATCTCGCCCATCGCTTTTATCTAAATCTAATTTCCCATTTACTGAGGTATTTCTTAGTAATTTAGGAAAGAAACTGACTACTCGTGGACTAGAATATATTTGCAAAAATATTGAAAATAAAACTGGCCTTTCTTATGACTTACACCCCCACATTTTGAGACACAGTTTTGCTACTCATTTACTCGAAAACGGTGCAGATCTCAGGGTAATTCAAGAATTATTAGGTCACACTAGTTTAAATGCAACCCAGGTTTACACGCATGTTACTGATGAAGCGATGAAAGAAATATATGAGAAGTTTTTCCCTCGTGCTCATCACAAATAAAATATTTATTACTTGTTAAAAAAATGTCGTTTTGTTAGAATAGACACGCTCTACTAGGTAGAGACTACGCACATCGCGGATTCAACGACCTTTGTCTCAAGTTTAATTGAGTGGCGCGTTGTTCGAAACGATGGAGGAATTAACATAAGGAGGCTCATATGAGCGAAGAAAAGAAAGAAGTAGTAGCTGAAGAAGCTACCCCAGCTGTTGAAGAAAATCCAATGGCTGAAGTTGTACGCGACCCAGATGCACCGGTCATTACAATGAAAAAACTCCTCGAAGCAGGAGCACATTTTGGTCATCAAACACGTCGTTGGAATCCAAAGATGAAAAAGTTCATCTATGGTGCTCGTAATGGCGTTTACATTATCGACTTAGCTAAATCTGTTGAATACATTTCAACTGCTTACAAAGCTATGAAAGAAATTGTTGATAATGGTGGTAAAGTTTTATTTGTTGGAACAAAGAAACAATGCCAAGAAGCTGTACAAGCTGAAGCTTTACGTTCTGGTTCATTCTATGTCACAAACCGTTGGTTAGGTGGTATTTTAACAAACTTCAGAACAATTCAAGGCCGTATTAGATTCTTAAAAGAACTCGAAAGACGTGAGGAAGAAGGCGAATTAGACCTTTTACCAAAAGTTGAAGCTGCACAATTAAGAAATGAAAAAGAAAAATTATCCAAGAACTTAGAAGGCATCAAGGAAATGAGAAAAGTTCCAAACGCCTTATTTGTTGTTGATCCAAACTTAGAGAAAAACGCTGTTCTTGAAGCAAGAAAATTAAATATTCCTGTTTTTGGAATTATTGATACAAATAGCGATCCAGATTTAGTTGACTATGCAATTCCGGCAAACGATGATGCAATTAGAAGTGTTTCACTTGTTTTAGCAGTTATTGCTGATGCAATCGTTGAATCTAAAGGTGGATTACCAGTTGTTGCATATTTAAAAGATGAAGGCGAAGATGTCACAATGAAAGAAGTTATTCGTCAAACAGATAAAGAAAACGCTGAGAAATTAGCTAAGATTCGTGCTGAAAGAGCTGCTCGTCAAGAAGCTTATGAAAAAGAACAAGCTTTGAAGAAAGAATCTCAAGACAAAGCTCATGCTGTTTTAGAAGAACAAGCTCAATTAGCAGAAGAAGCGAAAACCGAGGAAGCAAAATAATGGCTGATAATTTAATTGATTTAATTAAAGTTTTAAGAGACCGCACTGGTGCTGGTTTAATGGATTGTAAAGGTGCTTTATTAGCAAATGATTGCGATTTAGACAAAGCTAGTGATTGGTTAAGAGAAAAAGGCTTAGCAAAAGCCGCTAAAAAAGCTGATCGTATTGCCGCTGAAGGTTTAGCTTTAGCAGTTACCTGCCCAACTTGTGGAAATACAGTTGTGTTAGAAGTTAACTGTGAAACTGATTTCGTTGCAAAAGGTGATGCTTTTAGAGATTTGGTTACTGAAGTTGCAAAAGTTATTTTGTCAAAGAATCCTACTAACGTTGAAGAAGCAAAAGCATTAACAGTTGATTTATTCACTGATGCCACAGTTAAAATGGGTGAAAAATTTGATCTCAGAAGATTTGAAGTTTTCCCAGCTAAGAGCGGCGAGCAAATTTCTACATATATTCATATGGGCGGCAAACTTGCTACTGTTGTAGTTCTCAATAAAGAAGATGCTGAACTTGGCAATCAATTAGCAATGCACATTTGTGCAAATAATCCTTCCTATTTAACCATGGAAGATGTTCCTAGTGAAGCGAAAGAACATGAATTATCAATTCAAAGAGAAGCAGCTAAGACTGATGAAAAATTAGCTAATAAACCTGCTGAAGTTCTTGATAAAATTTTACAAGGCAAAATAAGTAAATATTTTGCTGAAATGACCTTGGAAGCTCAACCATTCTTAATGGATGACAGCAAAACTGTTGGACAAATTTTATCCGAAAAAGGCGTTAAGGTTTTAAAATTTGTTCGTTACCAAGTTGGTGAAGGAATTGAAAAAAGACACGATGACTTTGCTAGCGAAGTTATGAGCCAAACAAAATAAACTAATAATTAGAAACACTTTAGTGTTTCTTTTTTTAGGAGGTAAAAATGTATAAACGAATATTATTAAAACTTTCTGGAGAAGCTCTTGGAGTCAAAAGCAGCGACAATATTATTGATGTTGATTCATTAAATGGCGTTACTGCTGGAATAAAAAAACTCCATGATCAAGGTGTTGAAGTTGCCGTTGTCATCGGAGCCGGTAATATCTGGAGAGGAAAAGTAGCAGAAAAAATAGGCATTGATAGAGTACCTGCTGATTTTATGGGTATGTTAGGAACAGTCATTAACGCTGTTGCTATGTCTTCTAATTTGAATCGTTTAGGAGTTCCAACTGAAGTTTATTCAGCTGTTCCTGCAATTGAAGGTGTAACTAAACCTTACGACCAAGAAGAAGCAAAAAAATCATTAAAAGAAGGTAAAATATGCTTTTTAGCGGGCGGTACAGGAAAACCATTTTTTACAACCGACACAGCAGCCGCTCTTAGAGCTATTGAAACTGAGTGTAACGCTATTCTAATGGCAAAAAATGGTGTCAAAGGTGTTTACACGAAGGATCCAAATGTTTATAAAGATGCGAAATTTTTACCTGAAGTTACATACAAAGAAATGGAAGAACTTAAAATCCAAATTATGGATGCTTCCGCAATCGAATTAATTAAAGATACCGATTTAGAAATACTTGTTTTCTCAATGAGCGATCCAACAAATTTTGATAAAGCCGCTCGTGGAGAAAACGTTGGTACAATCTGCAAAAAGGAGAAATAAATTATGGATGCAATGGCAGAAGAAGCACTTTCAACGATGAATAAATCCGTTGACTCACTTAGAAATTCACTTTCAACTTTAAGAACAGGCAGAGCCTCAGCAGCCATGCTTAATGGCATTAATGTTGACTATTATGGCAGCCCAACACCATTAAATCAAATTAGTTCAATATCCTCACCAGAACCAAGACAACTTTTAATTAAACCATATGATAAAAATGATGTTAAATCGATAGTTGCTGCTATTTCTGCAAGTGATTTAGGAATTAATCCAATTAATGAAGGAAATGTCATCAGGTTGATAATTCCAGCGTTAACAGAAGAAAGAAGACGCGATATTGTAAAACAAGCTCACAAATATGGAGAAGAAGCAAAAATTGCGGTTCGTAATGTTAGAAGAGATTTCATGGATTTAATAAAAGGTGATGACTCATTAAGTGAGGATTTGCAGAGAAAATCGCAAGAAGACATTCAAAAAGTAACTGATGATTCAATAAAAAAGATTGATGAAATCATAACAGAAAAAGAAAAAGAAATCATGGCAATATAAAGGGGCGAATAAATAGTCCCTTTTCTTTTAAGAATTTTTGTAATTTATAAGTGCGTTTACGTGTAAGTCCGTGTATACTAAGATAGACAGTTATGGACAAACAAAATCAATTACAGCATGTAGCGTTTATTATGGATGGCAATGGTAGATGGGCCAAGAAAAGACATTTGCCACGCCATTTAGGCCACAAAGAAGGCTGTGAAAGAGTAATAGAAATATACGAAGAGTGTTACGACCAAGGAATTAGAGTGATGTCGTTATATGCTTTTTCAACTGAAAATTGGTCTCGCCCTAAAGCTGAGATAAATCACCTTTTCAATTACTTGGAATTATTTTTTAAACGTGAAATTGATAGATTAATTCGTGACGGGTCTAAAGTAATTGTTTCTGGAGATGTGTCACAATTGCCACCAAAAATTCGTAAAACAATATCAGAATCAATTAAATTAACTGAGAATTGCAAAAACTTTACATTTAATATATGTCTCAATTACGGCGGCAAAGCTGAGATTTTAAGAGCTGTAAAAGGCATTGCTGAAGACTACAAAAACGGCACAATCAGTTTAGATGAAATAACAGAAAATAAATTTGAAGATTATCTTTACACTAAAGGATTGCCGCCAGTTGATTTATTAATCAGAACTAGTGGGGAACTTCGAACTAGTAATTTCTTGCCTTGGCAATTAGCTTATTCAGAATTTATGTTTCCGACAACTACTTGGCCTGACTTTACAAAAGAAGAATTTAGAAAATGTTTAGATGAATTTAAAAATCGAAATAGAAGATTTGGAGGATTGTCGAATGAAGAGAAATAATATCACAATAACACCTAATGAAATTTCTGAGTCTACTAAGACCAGTATGAAAACGCGCATTATTTCAGCCATCATTGGCATTTGCATTTTGATTCCAAGTTTATTTATTGGAGATTGGGTTTGGTTAGGATTTGCTACTGTTATTTTAGCTATTGCAGTCTTAGAAGTAATTAACTGCGCCAAAAAGTCTTATTCGATTTGGTTATATGTTGTAACATTTATTTTGGCCTTGCTACTTACATATTGGCCTATGTTTAGACAATTGTTATCGCCAGACCAAGCACCGTATCCACCATATGCTTTTGCTGTTTTCGGTGAACAACCGTATATTTCAATCATTATTTTAGTTGCAGGTGCATTTGCTTTATTTTTTATGACAGTTATTAATGAAGATTTTAGTGTTCGTGATGCCTGCTTTATTTTTACTTTGGTAGTTTTAATTAGTTTGGGCATTCAAGCAATGCTATTCTTGCGTTATATTCCTGCGTACGCGAAATCGCTTTATGCATCAAGTGCTGATAAATATTCGTTTCATTTGACAGTTGATAATACAATTAACACTTCTTTACTCGTAGTTTATACGCTTCTAGGAACGTTTGTTGCAGATGGTGGAGCCTATTTCTCTGGTGTATTTTTTGGAAAAAACAAAATGAACGAGAGAATTTCCCCAAAGAAAACCTGGGAAGGTTTTGTTGGCGGAACATTAGCATCAATTATTTGTTCATTCTCATTAGGAATTGCATTGGCAGCATGTGATAATCCAATGGTTGTTGGCGTATTTGATATGAAACACTGGTATTTAATATTAATCCTTTCAACATTTATTCCAATATTTTCTGCTCTTGGTGATTTCGTTTTTTCTTCGATCAAACGTTTTTATGGCATCAAAGATTACGGTCATATTATTCCTGGACATGGCGGTGTTTTAGATAGATGTGATTCATTGTTCTTTTCATTCATTGTGACAATGATATTTGTTTTTATTGCATATGCTATTTTGAGCAACCCGGAAAAATCTTGGGATCAAGTTATTATTTGGTTGATATGATAAAAGTATGTTTGTTAGGAGCTTCAGGATCAATAGGAACTCAGACGTTAGATGTAATAAAAAAACATCCAAATGATTTTGAGTTAACATCTTTTTCTGTTGGTAAACAAACTAAAAAAATTTCTTCCATTCTACGTAAAAATCCTAATGTAAAAGATGTATATCTAATTTCTGAGAAAATTGCAAAAAAATATGCAAAACTCAACCCAAATATTAGATTTTATTCAGGAAAAGACGAGATTTCTCAACTTATAAAATCATGCGACTGTGACATGGTAGTAAATGCCCTTGTAGGGTTTAGTGGACTTGTTCCTACCATTGTTTCTTTAAAGCAAAATAAAATACTTGCTCTGGCCAATAAAGAATCACTTGTTGTGGGCGGCGAAATTGTTAATGAACTACTTAAAAAGGGCAATGGCAAATTATATCCAATAGATAGCGAACATAGCGCTCTATACAAATGCTTAATGGTTGATAACAAAGATGTGGATAAATTAATAATTACCGCAAGCGGTGGTGCTTTTAGAAAATTAAATAGAGAACAATTAAAAAATGTAACTCCAGAAGATGCTTTAAATCACCCTACTTGGAAGATGGGCAAAAAGATAACAATAGATTGTGCTACTATGGTCAATAAAGCTTTTGAAATTATTGAAGCACATTATTTATATGGTTACCCTTCCGAGAAGATTGACGTGTTACTCCACGATGAATCTCATATACATTCCATAGTTAAATACAATAATGGCTTTTATCGTGGCGAGGATTCTAAACCCGATATGAGAAACCCAATTCGTTTTGCTATGTATATGTCGAATGATGTTTTTAAAACGTTTTATGTAAATTCATTAGATCACTTTAAAAATTATCATTTTCATAAATTTGATATTGAAAGATACCCATGTGTAAAATGGGCAAAAACTGTCATCGATAATAAAGGAACATATGGAGCAGTTTTTAATGCTTCAAACGAAGTTGCTGTAAATGCTTTTTTAAACCACAAAATAGCATTTTTAGATATTGAATACATTATTAATAAATGTATGAGTGAACATAAAAACCTTGCTCACCCCGACCTAAATACATTATTATTAATAGACAAATCGACTCGCGAAAAAGCCGAATTATTAGTCAATGAAAGGAGTAAATAATATATGGTTGTTGTTTATATATTGTTATTTATTCTTTGCCTGTCTATTTTGATAGTTATTCATGAGCTTGGCCACTTAGCGGCCGCAAAAGCTTTTAATGTATATTGTTTTGATTTCTCTATCGGTTTTGGTCCAGCATTTTTACATAAAAAAAGAAAAAGAGGAGAAACATATTTCTCATTAAGATGCATTCCCCTTGGTGGTTTCGTTTCTATGTATGGCGAAAGCGACACCGTACCAGAAGGAATGGAGATAGATCCAAACAGAAGTTTGCTAGCAATAAAAAAATGGAAACGTGCAATTATTATGGTTGCAGGCGTTTTAATGAATTGCATACTAGCCATTATTGTTTTCTTCATCTCAGAGCAAGCTTGCACACAGTATATTTTATATACTAGACAGACCAGAGTAGTTGAAAATGGCATAGCGTATAACGCAGGAATGAGGACAGGCGATGTTTTGTATTGTTATGATGAAGATGGCATTAAAGAAAAATATAATTCTGGATTCATTTTCGATATTGATAATGCTGCAAAATTAACTTGGCATGGAGTTGCACCAAAAGATGATAAAACATATAGTGTTGTTTTTGATACCAGAACTGTTAGTTCATACAACGCTATTGCATATGATAACTTCATGTATGTTGTTGAAAACGGTGTTTCAGAAGAAACTAAGGCACAATATCCAATGCTCGGCAATGCTGTTAACTTAACAAATTTAGATAAAATTACATTCTTCTTAAATAGATGCGAGCGTGATGAATCTGGAAAACTTGTTGTTGATGAAAACGGCAGATATGTAAGACAAGAAGTTGGAGAAGTTTCTTTAAAGATAAAAAGAAATGAATCTGGTGAGGTCATTGGCATGGACATATTAGGCCTTTCTATGTTTCTATATGATTATCACAACACTTTCCCTCAGGCGATTGAAAATACATTTGCTGATTTTGGTCAAAGCGCAACTGTAATATTTAGAAGCATTGGATCTTTGTTTACCGATCCAAGCAATTTTAAAAATATGACTGGACCAATTGGAATGGGCGTAATGACCACAAATATTCTTCAAGATTTAGGTTGGGGTAAATTCCTTTACATATGGGGATTAATTTCTGTTAACTTAGCAATAATTAATATTCTCCCCTTCCCAGGATTAGATGGATGGCATCTATTGGTTATTTTCGTTGAAGCTGTCGCACATAAAGAAATACCTGCTAAAGTTAAAAATACGGTTGCCGCGATAGGACTTGTACTGCTTATAACATTAATGGTAGCCATATTTATAAAAGATATAGTTATGTTGGTTTGATTATGGAAGAAAGAATGCAACGTTTCTTAGCAAGTTTAAACATCGATAATGTCGATGATTTTGATCTTGAATTCGAGATGATTGGTAAAGATAGATTTAATCCAAAAAGATGGAATATGGTGATAAATAAAAAGACACCCTGGTCTTATAAATTATTATCTCAATTTCAAGAAGGATTAAACTTAATCAATTATGAATATTTATTGAGATTTACTTATAAAAACAGACCAAATAATGAGGATTTGCTAGAGATTTTGAATGATTGGCATCTTTCTATTTATCATATTCCACATGATTTTAATATAAGTTTTGTTGATGAAGGTATTGTTGAAATTACCTATTCTTCAGAGGAAGAAAAAAGCAAACATTTATTCATTGTTAGAGATTTTAAAGATTTCTTAAATTTTATAAATTATGACTTTGTTGTTACCGAGACAATTAAAGAAGATGAAAAGCCTGTTGAAATCAGTAAAAAGAAGATGCAAAAAATTGTCGAAGACGCCACAGAAAGCGCTAACGAGCATATTGCAAATTCTCCAAACGAACCAGTCATAAACGATCGTAATGATGTTTTGAAACATATTGAAGAAGAACACCAAAAAGAGATTGACATGGTTGGTGATGAAATTCTTAAAATCATGAGGCAAACTGCAATTGAACGAGAAAAAGAAAAAGAACGACAAAGATTAAATAAACGCGGAAATTACAAAATCGTCGATTTTATTGATGCCATAACAGCTGATGATAATGGCGTGGATTTTGTTGGAAAAGTATTCTCGTGTGAAATAAATGAATATGGCGGGGTAAAGCGTTTAAAAATTGGAGTCGGTGATGAAGCTGGTGGTGCAATTTTTGTTTCGATGAAGCAAAATGCATCTCTTAGTGATTTAACAATAGCCAACCTTCCTAAATCAAATGTCCGAGTTAGAGGCGTTGCCTATGTAGATGAGTTTAATAAATCTATAATGATAAGAGGTCACTATATTGATTTAATGGAACCCGATCATGTAGAACCAGACGACAGTGAAATTAAACGTGTAGAATTACATCTGCACAGCAATATGTCTACCCAAGATGGCGTTACAAACATGCACGATTATTGTCAATATGCAAAAGCACTGGGACATACAGCGTTAGCAATCACAGATCATGGCGGAATACAAGCTTATCCTGAAGCACAAAAAGAAGCAAAAAAATCAGGCCTAAAAATGATTTATGGTTGTGAATTTTATATGGTTGATGATCAACTAAAATTTATTACAAATCCTTGCAAAACTCCACTAAATCGTGCGAAATATGTTGTTTTAGACTTAGAAACAACTGGCCTTTCTGCTCGCTATGATCGCATCATAGAATTTGGTGCAGTTATGGTTGAAAATGGTGTTGTTACATCAAGAAAAGATATATTAATTAATCCTGAAACAGAACTATCAAAAAAGATTATTGATATAACAAATATTTCTAATGAGATGTTGAAAGATAAACCAACATTGAAAGAAGTTTTCCCTGAAATATTGAGTTTTATAAAAGATGCTATTTTGGTAACCCATAACGCAGAATTTGATTTTTCCTTTTTGCAAGAAGCATCAGTCAATTTAGGCTATGGCAAATTAACAAATCCTGTCATTGATACCTTAGCTTTATCACAATATTTATTTCCAAATTCCCACAGACATAATTTGGGATCTCTTTGTAGAAATCTTGATGTTATTTACGATGAAGAAAGCGCTCACCGTGCTGATTATGACGCGGAGGTTTTAAATAATGTTTGGCAACCAATGTTAGTTTTGCTAACAAAAGATAATTTAAAATTGACTCACGAAGAACTATCTAAACTAGAGACACCAAAAGCTTTATTGCGCCATATACGTCCTGTTCATGTTGTTGCTTTGATTAAAAACAAAGATGGACTCAAGGATATGAATAAACTAGTTTCATTAGCAAATGTTGATTACTTGGCTGATTTGCCAAAAATTCCAAGACGGGAAATTCAAAAATATCGAAAAAATTTGTTAATTGGAAGCGCATGTTTTAATGGTGAAGTTTTTAGAACTGCAGAATATTACAATAAAGAGAAATTAAAAGAAATAATTGAGTTTTACGACTATATTGAGGTTCAACCACCCCAAAATTATTCATTTTTAGTAGATATCGGAGACCTCAATCAAGAAGATATTTATAAATATATTAATGATATTATTGAGGCAAGCGATGAAGTTGGAAAGAAAGTGGTGGCAACAGGAGACGTTCACTACTTAACTCCTCGAGAAAAAATATTTAGAGATGTTTATATATCTGCAAAAGCTGTTGGTGGATTATCTCATCCATTGTATCCATTTAAGCGTGCATCAATGAAACATTTTGAAAATCCAGATCAGCATTATCGTAGCACCAAAGAAATGTTAGAATGCTTCTCATTTATCAACAAAGAAAAAGCATATGAAATAGTAGTTAAAAATACGAATGACATCGCCGATAGCATAGAGAGCCTTTTGCCTGTGCCGAATGACCATTTGTATACGCCATATATTGAAAATGTTGATCAAAAATTAAGAGATTTATGTTTTAACACTGCTAAAGAATTATACGGAGATCCATTACCTGAATTTATTGAAAAAAGATTAAACACAGAATTAAATGGTATTATTTCAAACGGCTATGCTGTTGTTTATTATATTGCTCACAAAATAGTGAAAAAAACTCACGATGATGGCTTTATTGTTGGAAGCCGTGGATCTGTTGGTTCTTCTTTTGCCGCAACAATGGCGGGAATTACTGAAGTTAATGCTTTACCGCCTCATTATCGTTGCCCAAAATGTAAACATTTTGAATTCTCTAATGAAGAATTCCCTGATATTAAAAGTGGGTATGATTTGCCAACAAAAAAATGTCCAATTTGTGGAGAAGAAATGCTTCATGATGGCCAAAATATTCCATTTGAAACATTCCTTGGATTTAATGCCGAAAAAACTCCAGATATTGACTTAAACTTCCCTGGCGATTATCAATCTAGAGCCCATGATTATACTAAAGTATTGCTCGGTGAAAATAATGTTTTTAGAGCTGGAACAATTGAAACTGTTGCTCAAAAAACAGCATTTGGTTTTGCACGTGGATATATTGAAAGATTATATATGGAAGAAGGATTAAATGAGGAAGCCGCAAAGGAAAAAGCATTGCTTTATCCTAGAGCTAAATTAGAATACATTGCTAGTGGATGTGTCAATGTAAAAAGAACTACTGGGCAGCATCCTGGCGGTATAGTTGTTGTTCCTGGTGATCACGAGATTACTGACTTTACTCCTATTCAATTTCCGGCAGATGAACCAGGTTCTGCTTGGAGAACAACACATTTTGATTATGATGCAATACATGACACTATCTTAAAACTAGATATGTTAGGACACGTTGATCCAATGGCTTTAAAGATGATGTGTGATTTAACCCACGTTAACATAAATGATATACCTCTCAATGATCCAGAAGTGCTCGAGTTATTCTCTAGTTCAAGGCCACTTAAATTGGAGCGTAATTATTTGGGGCAAAAAACTGGAGCATTAGCTATTCCTGAATTTGGAACCGACTTTGTTAGAGGAATATTAGAAACCACATTGCCAAAAACGTTTAATGATCTCGTTATTATTTCTGGATTATCACATGGCACTAATGTTTGGAATGGCAATGCGGATACTCTTATTAACAATGGGGTAGCGACATTGCAAGAAGTCATTGGATGTCGTGATGATATTATGACGTATCTTATTAGTAAGGGAATTTCATCTGATATCGCATTTTCAATTATGGAAGATGTTAGGCATGGTAAAAAACTCAAAGAAGAATATGTTGCTATCATGAAAGCTAATAATGTCAAACAATACTACATTGATTCATGCAATTTGATTAAATATTTATTCCCAAAAGGCCACGCTGTTGCTTATGTCACTATGGGCGTAAGAGTTGGGTATTTTAAAATTCATTATCCGTTGGAATTTTATGCAACATTCTTTAGCGTGAGAAGCAAACAGTATGACATTAAAGCTATGATCGGTGGAGAAGCCGCTATTATTGAACGACTTGAAGAGTTAAAAGTTAAAGGCAAAACCAGAGGAGAGAAGATGTCTCCAAAAGAGGAAGAACAATTAAAAACCCTGCAAATCGCTATCGAAATGGTGCAAAGAGGCTATAAATTTAGCAATATTGACTTATATAAGAGTGATGCAACTCAGTTTGTTGTTGATAAGGAAAATAAGTGTTTAATTCCTCCATTTATAACTTTAGATGGACTTGGTGAAAATAACGCTGTTACTGTTATTGAAGCAAGACAAAATGGCGAATTTACAAGCAAGGAAGATTTGTTAAGAAGAACTAAATTAACAACTACCAATGTTAAAGATTTATCAGAAATGGGGGTATTGGATTCATTAAGCGAAAATGACCAGCTTTCTCTTTTTGACCTTTGATTAAATATCGGGAAGTAGCGCAGCTTGGTAGCGCGTTTGGTTCGGGACCAAAAGGTCGTGGGTTCGAATCCCATCTTTCCGACCATTTTTATAACAAAAGACAGTTTTGCTGTCTTTTTATTTATTCATTTCAGTGTATTATATACTTAATGGAAATGATGATATCTCGCACAAAAAAATCATTTGATACAAGAATTCACGAGATTGATTTCGTTCGTGGTCTTCTTATTATTTTGGTGTTGTTTGATCATATAATGTGGCTCACTAAGCATTATTGCTTTTTAGATCAAAACTATTATTTAAATTTCTATTGGTCATCGCCAATTAGAGAATGTGTGAGGCAGATTGCTCTAATACTTTTTTGTCTATTAAGCGGCATTTCTGCAAGATTTTCACGCAATTATTTTAAAAGATCTTTACTCATGATTGGCCTTTGGCTGATTATTATGACTGGCAGTAGAGGATTAGCGAATTTAGGCATTTTAAGTCAAAAGACGATTATTGATTTCAACATTATTGGTGTTCTTGCATTTTCAATGCTGATTTATTCTTTAGTTCAACATCGTTCTAACAAAATAATTGTAGCAATAATTGTATTTTCGTTTTTGATGTGGTTATATTTTGTCCCAAATATTCAGAAACATTTTTCACCTGACGATTATTTCTTTCCTCTTTGGTGTGGAGATGGACAGACCATATCAATTCCGCCTTTTGGTTGGAAACAATATTATGCAGATTACTTACCTTTATTTCCTTATATGATTGGATTTTTTGTGGGAGTGTTTCTATCTTCTTATTTATATAAAGATAAAAAATCGCTTTTTGTTAAGTACAATTTTGAAAGACCAATTTGCTTTTTAGGAAGACATACATTGGTTATTTATATTACTCATCAAATAATATTAATTCCTATATTTATATTAATTCATGTGATCATATATGGAGGAATAATAATATAAGTATATATAAAAAGTGATAGAATATATAAAAATGTGGCCATGGCGGAATTGGTAGACGCGCTAGTTTCAGACGCTAGTGAAGAAATTCATGGAAGTTCAAGTCTTCTTGGCCACACCAATTGTGTAAAATGTTTGCACGGCCATATAAATCTATTTATAATAGAAGGACGCCCGTATGGTGGAATTGGTAGACGCAATGGACTCAAAATCCATCGGTTAACAGCCATGTCGGTTCGACTCCGACTACGGGCACCAAAATTGAATAAAATCGGGAGTAGCGAAGCTATTGATTCGTCAACACGGTTATGTAATAACCCGGACAATAGCCAGAAATGAGCAAGACGATTTCAGAAAGAGGGTATACCTATGTTTGAAACCAAAAGCTCACATGAAACCTTAAATGAACTTGATGTAAAAAATGAAACTGGTCTTTCAGCTGAAGAAGTATCAAAAAGAACAGTTAAATATGGATTAAATAAGCTACAAGAAAAGAAGAAAAAATCTCTTGTAAGTTTGTTTTTCTCACAGTTAAACGACCCCATGATTTATATATTATTGGGAGCCGCTTTTTTATCTCTTGTAATTTCAATTTATAGTGGAATTGTCAGCAAAACTCCACTAAATCTCTCAGATTTTGCTGATACCATTATAATTTTAGCAGTCGTAATTTTAAACTCAACAATAGGAACAATACAAGAATCTAAAGCTGAAAAATCATTAGAAGCTTTAAAACGTTTATCTTCTCCTACAGCTTTAGTTAGACGCGAAGGAAAAATTATTGAAATTAAAGCCGAGGAATTGGTACCTGGCGACATTGTGATTTTAGAAGAAGGAAGAACGGTGCCTGCAGATTTAAGATTAATAACATCTATTAATTTAAAAACAGACGAATCAAGTTTAACTGGCGAATCTTTACCTGTTGAAAAAAATGCTGACTATGTATTTTCAAAAGAAGTTGGTGCTGGCGATCGCATTAACTGTGTTTATAGTTCTACTCCTGTCGTATATGGACGTGGTGAAGGCGTTGTTGTTGCCACAGGAATGAACACTGAAACAGGTAAGATTGCAAAGCTTCTATCCGACTCAGATAGCAGTAGGACGCCACTACAAAAGAAACTTGCCGGCTTATCAAAATTTCTTGGTATTTTAACTATTGTAATAGTATTACTATTATTTGGCGTCCAAATGCTCCAATTATTTGTTTTAAATCCTCTTGCAGGAGTTAATATTGGACAAGAAATTGTTAATGATTTCCTATTTGCTATTTCATTAGCAGTGGCTGCAGTTCCTGAAGGTCTACCCGCTGTTGTTACTATTGTTTTATCTTTAGGTGTTCAACGTATGGTCAAAGCCAATACCATTGTCAGAAAATTACCATCTGTGGAAACTCTTGGGTCGGTTACATATGTTTGCAGTGATAAAACGGGCACCTTAACTCAAAATAAAATGACCATTGTTAGAACATATGTTAATGAAAAAATATATTCTGAAAATCAGTTATTAGATGCCGAAAATAAATTCATGGCGGCAGGTATGAGCCTTTGTAGCAATGCTTCAACTGAAAATGGATCTTTTGGTGACCCCACTGAAATAGCATTAGTGGAATATGCTAATAAATTAGGGCTCGAAAAATCTATTTTAGAAAAAGATTCTAAGAGAATTGATGAAATCCCATTTGATTCTATTAGAAAGATGATGTCTACTCAGCACATACATAACAATAAGAAAATGGTCTTCACTAAAGGAGCCATGGATTCGTTATTAAAATGTTGCTCATATATATTAATTGATAATGTTAAACATAAAATAACCGATGAATATAAATCTGAGATTATAAAAGCCAGTGATTTAATGGCTAAAGATGCACTTCGTGTTTTGGCCTTTGCGTATAAAGAAAGCGATACATTAGAAGAAAAAGACCTCATTTTTGTTGGTTTAGTCGGAATGATCGATCCACCTAGACAAGAAGCTAAACGTGCTGTTGATATATTTAAAGAAGCTGGAATTACAACAGTAATGATAACTGGTGATCATAAAACGACAGCGTTAGCTATAGCTAATAAATTAGGAATTACTTCAGATTCAGATCTTGCTTTATCAGGCGATGAAATTGATTTATTAACTCAGGAAGAGCTAAAAGAAAAAGTTAAAACAGTTCGTGTGTTTGCACGCGTTTCTCCTCAAAATAAAGTCCAAATAGTTAATGCCATCCAAGAAAATGGAAATATAGTAGCGATGACTGGTGATGGGGTTAACGATGCACCAAGCTTGAAAAATGCCGATATTGGAATAGCTATGGGAATAACAGGTACAGATGTTGCAAAAAGTGCTGCAGATATGGTTTTAACAGACGATAACTTTGCTTCTATTGAAAAAGCAGTAGAAGAAGGTAGAGGTGTTTATACAAACATTAAGAAAACAATATTATTCCTTTTAGGAAGCAATCTTGCCGAAGTTCTAACAATGTTTATTTGCGTTTGTATGTCTCTTCCAACGCCATTAATTGCTATTCATGTATTATGGGTGAATTTGATAACTGACAGTCTTCCTGCTATTGCTTTAGGTGCTGATCCAAAAGAAAAAGGAATTATGAAAGAAAAACCACGTTCTCCTAAGGAAAGCTTATTTTCTAGAGGAGGTGCCTTTATTATGGTTGGATATGGCGTATTAATTACAGCCTGTACATTAGCAGCCTATTTATTGGTACCATATATCCAAAGTGGTGGAAGTGATTTAAATATTGTCTTAAAATCCCCTGGATATGAACATTTCTTAGTGCAAGCGCAAACAGCGGCTTTCTGCGTTTTAGCCTTATCAGAATTGACACATATGCTAGGTATGACATCGCAAAAGAAATCATTTATTCACAATTTCTGGAGTAAGAACTGGTTATTATGGGTAGCCTTTATATGCGGTGTCGGTCTCCAATTTTTTGTTGTTGAAACTCCAGGCGTTAATGAATTCTTTAAATGCTCTCCGGATTTCAATAGCACATGTTGGATTATTGTTATTTGTTTATCATTGGTGCCACTAGCAGTTCATGAAATTGTTGCATTCATTTTATATATTGTTGATAAAGTAAAAAGAAAATCCTCTAAAATCATTGCATAATTTTTTCCGCTTATTTAATAAAAGTACAAAAAGTATTGTCATATATAAATATATTGTCTATTATTATTAAGCGGTTTAGTTGCCGACTTAGCTCAATCTGGCAGAGCAACTGAATCGTAATCAGTAGGTTGTAGGTTCAATTCCTATAGTCGGCACCAGCATGGATATTTAGCTCAGCTGGGAGAGCATCTGTTTGACGTACAGAAGGTCGGGGGTTCGATCCCCTCAGTATCCACCAAACTATTTACAAAAGGTTACATTAGATGTAATCTTTTTTATACAAATGCATGCGTAGTTCAATGGTAGAACGTCAGCTTCCCAAGCTGAATACGCGGGTTCGATTCCCGTCGCGTGCTCCAAAACTGACTTTAAATAGTCTTTTTTTATAAGACTAGATGAAAAATGTGTATATTTTTATTTCTAAATAAAGATATGCTATATTAAATAATAATTATGATTAAAAAAAGTTATAACATCTCAGGTTTTGACTGCGCTAACTGCGCGAGAAAAGCAGAAGAACATTTAAATAAGAAAAAAGAAATAGCTTCAGCAAGAATAGATTTTTCTAAAAACAAGCTATACATTTCATATAAAGAAAATGAATTAAGTATTGAAACTCTTTTATCATATATTTCTGAGGTTGAAACTGACTTAATAAACTTAACAGATTCCGACACCAAAATTGCTAAAACAAAAATCATTACAAAAGATTTAATTTTTCTCATTGGGCGGGTTTTGCTTGGGATTTTTGTTATTATTTTAGCTTTCACAGCTTTTCATGACGATAAATTTTTCTGGGTAAATTTTGGTATCTATTTAGCCGCTTTAATTATTCTGACTTACGACATATTGTATAAGGTCATTAAACATATCATTCATTTGGAAAATCCTATTGATGAATATTTACTTATAACAATTTCTGCTTATGGCGCTTTTGCGATTGCTGCAATTACTAAAGATGCTCATGATTTTATGGAAGCCATTATGGTTGTTGCATTATTTCAAATTGGACGAGTTATTGAAGCTATTGCGACTAATAAATCAAAAGAAGCTATCATGTCTGCTGTCGATATGCGTATCGATGTAGCAAATGTTTATAGAGATAACAAAGTGATAAAAGTAAAACCAGAAGATTTGCATGTTAATGATATGGTGCTGGTTGTTGCTGGCGAACAAATTCCTGTTGATGGAGAAATTGTTGAAGGAGAGGCTAATATTGATACCTCATCTTTAACAGGAGAATACGTACCTGTATTTGCAAAACAAAATACTTTAGTATTTAGTGGAACCTTAGTTAAGACCGGATCTATAAAAATTAAAGTGTTAAAAGAGTATAAAGATTCTACTCTTAGAAAAATTGCTGATTTAATCACTAATAGCGGTGAGAAAAAATCAAAAGCAGATAAATTTATAACAAAGTTTGCAAAGATATATACTCCATGCGTACTTGCTCTATCAATATTATTCATTATTATTGGAGGAGCAATCTCTACTGATTGGCCTTTATTTGCGCTAAATGGTTTGAAGATGCTTGTGGTTGCCTGTCCTTGCGCAATTGTTATTTCTGTTCCTATGGCATATTTCTCTGCTGTTGGATTAGCAAGCAAAAACGGTATAGTTGTTAAAGGCACAAATTATTTAGAAGAATTGCTAAGAATGAAAAAATTAATTTGTGATAAAACAGGAACGTTAACTCACGGCTCTTTCGCCATTCAAAAAGTGGTGACAAATAATGTAAGCAAAAATGAATTATTGGAATCATTATATGCTTGTGAATGTTTATCAACTCATCCTGTTGGAAAAGCCATATGTCACGGTCAAGATTTGCGAAAATTATCGGCAAAAGTCAATGATTTTTCTGAAATTTCTGGTTTAGGAACTCAAGTTAAATATAAAAATCATTCTTTGGCTGCTGGCAATATTAAGCTGTTTAATATGATGAAAATTAATGTTCCTGAAGTAGAAGATTTTGGAACTATTGTTTATTGTTCAATTGATAACAAATATATTGGATATGTTGTTCTTTCTGATGAGATTAAACAAGATGCTCAGCCAATGGTTGATTTGTTGCACAGTGAAGATGTTGAGATTATTTTATTAACTGGTGATAAGGAAGAAAATGCAAAAGAAATATGTGGAGAGCTTGGTATTGACAGATACAAAGCAGAGTTATTACCAGAACAAAAAACCGATTCATTATTAACAGAGATGTCTAGTAATGGCAAATTCGCAGTTGGCTATATTGGCGATGGAATTAATGATGCTGCTTCTATAAGAAGAAGCGATGTTGGAATTGCAATGGGTGGAATAGGTAGTGACGTTGCTGTAGAAAATGCAGACATTGTTATTATGAACGATGATCCTGCAAAAGTTTGGGATGCTATTAAAATTGCAAAAATGGCCCGAAATACTGCATTATTTAATATTATTGCTGCCCTTACTATAAAATTTTCGATTGAAATTGTAGTGGCTGTTAGTACTTTAACTCATGCTTATGATGTTCCTATGTTTGTTGCTGTTTTGGCGGATACAGGTTTAACGGTTTTATTAGTTCTTAATTCTCTATTTCTTTTATATCGAAAAGTTAAGAGAAAGAAACTATAATATTTTTTGCGCCCATAATTCAACTGGATAGAATGTCAGACTTCGAATCTGAAAGTTGTGGGTTCGAGTCCTACTGGGCGTGCCAAAAATTAAAAAAACTCCGACCACCATCGGAGCTTTTTTATTGTCTGAGCCAGTTTCTGCAAAGAACTGAGCGAGTTAAAACCCCCAGATTGTCT